>CAYYWK010000527.1:0-2773 GCA_964475345.1 uncultured Desulfobulbus sp. | reverse complement strand
CTCACCCTTCGTGGTCCCGGACATCCACAGCGAGCCGTTATTCCTGAACCGGACCGGCGCCAGGCCGGCCCTGAGCAAGACCAAGATATCCTTTATCGGGGTGCCGGTACTGGTCGAAGGTCTCCCGGTGGGGGTCCTGTCGGTGGACCGGCTGTTCGGGCCGGAGGTGTCCTTCGAGGAAGATATCCGTTTCCTGACCGTCCTGGCGACGCTGATCGGCCAGTTTCTCAGGCTGCACGAGGAGATCCGGCGCAAGGAGGCCCGCCTCAAGGAGGAGAACCGCTCATTGAAGGCCAAACTGCACAGTATGCATGACGGCCATTTTATTATCGGTCATTCCAAGCCAATGCAGGATGTCTACAGCATCATCGAAAAGATCTCGCAGAGCAATGTCACCGCCCTGCTGCTCGGCGAGTCAGGAACCGGCAAGGAACTGGTGGCGCGGGCCATTCACGAGTCCGGCAACCGCAAGGACAAGGCATTCATCAAGGTAAACTGTGCAGCCCTGCCGGAGACCCTCCTGGAAAGCGAACTGTTCGGCCACGAACGCGGGGCCTTTACTGGGGCCCATGCCACGCGGCAGGGACGGTTCGAGCTCGCCGATGACGGCACCATCTTTCTCGACGAGATCGGCGAGATGCCGCTCTCCCTGCAGGCCAAGATGCTGCGGGTGCTGCAGGAGAAGCAGTTCGAGCGGATCGGCGGCACCCGTACCTTCGCGGTGGATGTGCGGATCATCGCCGCCACCAATGTCAGCCTCGAAAAGGCCGTCATTGCAGGGAAATTCCGTGCCGACCTTTATTACCGGCTGAACGTGGTGCCGATCAGCCTGCCGCCGCTGCGCGACCGCAAGGAGGACATCCCGCTGCTGTTCAACCATTTTCTGCAGAAGAGCAACCAGCGTAATGGCCGCAACATCAAGCTGACCTCGGAACTCCTCGATTTCCTGGTGACCTACGCCTGGCCCGGCAATGTCCGGGAGATGCAGAACCTGGTGGAGAGGTTGGTAATCCTGGCCGAGGGCGATCGCCTGACGATGGCCGACCTGCCGCCCGAGGTCACCGGGCAGCGGATTGCCGCGGCAAGCGAACGGCCGCAGGCGCAGCCTGGAGTCGAGCCGGCGCCCCCCATTGCCGGCAGAATCGAAAGGATGTCCTTGCAGGACATCGAGCGGGCGGAAGTCGAGTCGGCGCTGCGCCGTCACGGCTGGGTGCAGGTCCGGGCGGCAAAGGAACTCGGGCTGACCCAGCGGCAGATGGGCTACCGGATCAAAAAATACAATCTCTCCAGGTTTGACGCCTTCTAATCTGCGAATGCCGCGCTGCGTCGACGAGAAACCCCTGCCGAGGGACCGTCTTTCAACAGAAGGCAGAGAGGAATGCAGGGGCGCCTGGAGAAGGCTCCAGTGCTGGTGAACCGCTCCTAATGGCGGCAAGCCGGCGTTCGAGGCCGCCGGCATCGGGGAAATGACCGAGGCCCGCGAGCCGCTGCAGAAGGGCCCGTCGGCCGCATTTGGCGCCAAACAGCAGCCGGCGCTGTCCGCCCACCGATTCGGGCGGATATGGTTCATAGGTCGCAGGGTTGACCTGCAGGCCCTGGAGATGCAGGCCGGTCTCACAGGTGAAGATTCTCTCGCCGATCACCGGATGTCCCGGATCGATCGCCAGCCCCTGGCTGCCGGCGACAAAGGCCGCCAGGGGCCGCAGCCGCTCCGTGTCCAGGCCGGGGAAGCCCAGCGCCAGGCTGAGATAGGCGGCCACTTCCTCCAGCCGGGCGCAGCCGGCCCTTTCCCCCAGTCCCATCACCGTGGCATCGACCCAGTTGGCGCCGGCCTCAAGCGCCGCCACGACATTGGCAGTGGCCATCCCGAAATCGTTGTGGGTGTGAACCGCCAGTTCGGCATGGTGGAGTACCGCCATGACATCTCGTGTCAGTTGCGCCATCATCGCCGGCGATGCGATGCCGACGGTGTCGGCAAGGCGGATTCTGCAGGCGCCGGCCTCTTCCGCCCGTTTCGCCATTTCAGCAACGAACGTCCTGTCAGCCCTGGTGGCGTCCTCGAATCCGACCGCCACCTCCATCCCTGCCTGCAGGGCCTGGCTGATGGACGCGCGCATGCTGGCCAGGGCCCATGCGCGATCTTTGCCGAGGCGCTCGCAAAGATGGAGATCGGAGACCGGAATCGAAAGCGAGAGGATGTCCGGCCGGCAGTGGCCGGCCCAGGCGATGTCTTCTGCCCGGCAGCGGCACCACAGCGCCAGCCGCAGGCCCGGATGGTGCCGTCGGCAGTGGCGGACCAGGTCGTCGAGCCGGCCCGCCAAGGGGGCGGAGATGCCGATTTCGGCCTCCTTGACGCCGACTGCGGCAAGCCCTGCCAGGATGATGTGCTTGTCGTCAGCGGTAAAGCTCACGCCCGGCGTCTGAGCGCCTTCGCGGAGGGTGGTGTCGATAATGCGGGGATATGTGCACATGGGAAGCTCCTGCTGAATGATCTTGAATAATTCTTTGCAAAGCAGGTGCCAGATTTGATTTATATCGGCAGATTTTCTGCGAACAGGTGTGCATCGTGTCGGGACCCGTTGGCAAAATTCTGATAAAGGATATGGACAGATGTTCGTACAAACTTGTGCTAATAAGAATCATTACTCTTGCAAGGTCGTAAAGAAAGCGATATATCACAACAGTATTGAAGAATCTTGGGTGCCTCGAGCGAATGTTTGCAGTAGTGTGGTGTCGTGCTCCCGGTGGTCCGGAGGGAAGATGTGTCGGAGGT
>CAYYWK010000526.1:0-2779 GCA_964475345.1 uncultured Desulfobulbus sp. | reverse complement strand
GGGCGCCGGCGCCCCAGCAGACGGCGGTCAGTGCCGCCCAGATTTCAGGTCTCATGATGGTTGGCTGTGATCAATTGGCAAGTTTCCGGGGCAGTCGTCTCCGAGGCAGAGCGACGTCGTCGAAGGTCACGATACCCGGACCAGGAGGACGGATAGAGGCGCCTGCGGTTGGCACAGGCGCCTCTGGGGGCACTGCTATTTGTCGACAACCGGAACAGTTCCGGGAGTCAGGGCTTCCTTGCCCTTTTCGACGACCAGAACGACATCCGGCGAGCGGTCCGGGAAGAGCTCGTCGAAGGCCTTCTCTTTGCCGTGGAGGGTGGAGGTGAGTTTGACCTTGCCCATCATCTGGGCGATCCAGAAAACGACCATCGGCAGGACCAGGGCGACGATCGAGGCGAAGAATGCCTTCTGCAGCACCGGGTCGCCGCTGCCCATGTAGCCGGCGAAACCGCCGGAGAGCAGGGTGCGCGGGTCGCCGAGCATCAGCATCAGGCCAAGGCCCTGCAGGCCGACGCCAACGGCGAGCGGCAGCCAGGGCGAAAGCGGAGTTGCCGACTTGATGTCGCTGACCGCATAGCCACGGCTCATAACCTTACGGCGGAACATTACCTGGCTGAGGCAGATCGATATCCAGCAGATCGCCCCGGTGAAACCGGAAACCGACAGCAGGATCGCGTAGGCATCGCTCTCGCCGTATTTGATGTTGATGATCAGGGTGACCCAACAGCAGAGCAGGGTGAAGATCGTCGCGTTCTGCGGGACGCCGTTCTTGTTCAGCCTGGCGAAGAACTTCGGCGCCATCCCTTCCACCGACAGGGCGTACATCGAGCGCACGGTGCCGAACATGCCGGCGTTGGCGCAGGAGAAGGCGGCGGTCAGGACGACAACCGCGAAGGCGGCGGCGATCCAGTGCAGCCAGGGCAGGCCCAGGCTCTTGGCATAGGTGTCGAGGGCTGCGGCGAACATCGAGTCGTCAAGTCCGGAGTCTGTGCGGGCGAGGATCAGAACCAGGAAGGTGATCGGTATGACGAAGATGCCGATGATCCGCCAGGTGACCTGCCGGCAGGCCCTCGGCACGGTTTCTTCAGGATTCTGAGTCTCTGACGCGGCCAGGCCGATAATTTCCGAACCCTGGAAATTGACCAGGATGATGGCCAGGTAGCCGAGCAGGGGATAGAATCCGGACGGGAACAGTTCACCCCAGTTGGAGGAACCGCTGGGGAAGAGGATGGTGGTGCCGACCGGCTCTCCGCCGAGCAGACCGAAGACGATGAGACAAGCGACGGCCGAGAAGACTATGACGGCGGTGATCTTCAGGATCGCCAGCATCGACTCGATGAAACCGAAGCGCTCGACGTGGGTCAGGTTGATGATGGTGATCAGGGTCAGGAAGACGAAGGCCCAGACCGGACCGGTCATCGCGCCGAGCATAGGGATCTCGCCGAACAGTGAAACCATGATGATGCTGCCGGCCACCGCCTCCGAGGGGACGTAGGCGACCCAGTTGAACCAGTAGCTCCAGCCGGTGGCGACGGCCCAGATCGGATGGATGAATTCCCGGGAGTAGCTGACGAAGCTGCCGCGGCGGGGAATGTTGACCAGCAACTCGGCAAAGCTGCGCATGACGACGTAGATGACCAGGCCGCCGATCATGAAGGCGAAGGCTGCGCTGACTCCGAGTTCCTTGACCAGCCAGCCGGAGCCGATGAAATAGGCGGAACCGATGATACCGCCGAGGGCGATCAAGTTGGCCATCCATGGATGGATACCCTTGCGGAGGTCGTTTTCGGTGTGTGGCAGGTCGGACCGGTTTTTCGGCAGGCCCTGTGCCGATGCTTTCTGTGAAAGAGTAGTCATGATGTTGTCCCCTCGTACAAGATTGTTTCTCCAACTGCACTGCTGTGCAGACCGCGCGTATTCAGGCTGATGACTCAGTCTGTTCCTCTCCTCCCCAGCCGCCGGAAGCGGCGGCATTTGCAGATCCTTCCCCCGTCGAAAGGTCCGCTGATACCTTGTTCCCGTTATCCTCCTGTAACCGGTTGCATGAACTTGACGACCGCCTGTTCGGGAACAGGGGTGTCCTCTCTTGCCAGCAGGCCGTTGATAGTAACAATCGCCACCCTCTCACGCGGGATGCCGGTCGCATCGACAAGCTCGGCGACGGTGGCGCCGGCCGGGACCGAAATGTCCAATCCGGCCGGCGGGTACTGCCCGCTGTAGTGCGATGAAAGCGTGCCGAGCAGCCTGACCCTGACCTGCATGGGTTTCCCTCTCCCTCTAGTAGCTGAAAGTCCCTTCCATCTCCGCGTCGGTCACCTTGACCACCGCGTTGTACGGCGGCAGCGGCTCGCTGTAGAACATCCGCGGCAGGTGGTCGTCCTTGGCGGTGAAGCCGGCCGCCCGGTTGAAGGCCCGCTCGGCCTTCAGGACCTGTTCTCCTAGGGCCTTCCAGTCATCACTGCTGAAAGGGCTGCCGGATTTGGCGGCATACATGGTATGGACGTTGCCCATCCCCTCTTCGGTGGCGAGACCGGACTGGGCGAAGTCGCAGATGCCAACGCTGTCGACGGCGGCCATGTGGAGCTGGGCGTCGCGGGACAGCTCGACCTGGCCCTCGGCCTCCATCGGCGCGATCGTGCCGCCGAAGGCCTCGAGGTTCTGGGCCACCACCCAGCCGGCGGTGTGGTCGCCGCCCATCGGCGAGGTGGCGTAGGTCACCGCCATGCCCTGGATGGTCCGAGGATCATAGGCGGCGATGCTCTGGCCCTTGACCGTC
>CAYYWK010000525.1:0-2785 GCA_964475345.1 uncultured Desulfobulbus sp. | reverse complement strand
CGCAGTTATGTGCATATACGACAAAGTCGTCATTGCAGGGGCGGTGAGTTTTCAGTATGCTGCAAGGGACGATCACCAACAGAACAGCACCATTGGAGGGAGCATGAACTATCCTGTCTGGTACCTGCCGGAGGTCGGCGGCGGTTTTCTGATCGCCCTGATCGCCGTGCTGCATGTCTTCGTGTCACACTTCGCCGTCGGCGGCGGCTTGTACCTGATCTATGCCGAGAAGAAGGGGCTCGCCGAGAACAGCGACGGCATCCTGGCCTTCACCAGGCGCCACTCCCGCTTTTTTCTGTTGCTGACCATGGTCTTCGGCTCGATCACCGGTGTCGGCATCTGGTTCATCATCGCGCTGGTCAACCCGGCCGCCACCTCGGCGCTGATCCACATCTTCGTCTTCGGCTGGGCAGCCGAGTGGGTGTTCTTCGTCGTCGAGATCGTCGCCGCCTTCGTCTATTTCTATACTTTCGGCAGGATGGACAGCAAAACCCACCTGCAGGTCGGTTGGATCTATTTCATTGCCGCCTGGATGTCGCTTCTTCTGATCAACGGTATCATCGCCTTCATGCTGACGCCGGGGGAGTGGCCCCAGCAGCAGGGGTTCTGGCGAGGTTTCTTCAACCCGAGCTTCTGGCCGTCGCTGTTCTTCCGCACCGCGGTGGCCGTCCTGCTGGCCGGCTGCTATGGCTACCTGACCGCCGCCTTCACCCGTGACCGCCAGGTCCGTCTGGCGATGACCAGGTTTTCCGGAAAATGGGCCCTGGCAGCGACGGTAGCCGCTATCCCCTTCGCCGCCTGGTATGTGCTGGTCCTGCCTGAGGGGGCGATGGCGCTGGTGCTCGGCAAGTCGCCGACGATCTCCCTGGCGGTCCGCTGGGGCATGGCGGGGCTGGTCGGTCTGCTGGCGATCACGCTGGCTGCCGGGATCCTCCGGCCCGGCTGGAACCTGAAGCCGGTGGCCTTCGCCGCGCTGTTCTGCTCGCTGGCAGTGATGGGGTCGTTCGAGTGGATCCGCGAGGCCGCGCGCCGGCCCTGGGTGATCGGCGAAGTCATGTACTCGAACATGATCCGGGCTTCCGACGTTGCGGGGCTCAACGAGAAGGGATTCCTGCAGCAGGCCCGCTGGGTCGCAAACAGGACGGTGACGCCGGACAACCAGCGCCAGGCCGGCCGCGAACTGTTCATCCACCAGTGCTACGCCTGCCATACCGTCGGCGGCGGCAACAACGACATCGTCAGCAGGACGGCGGCCCAGACCTATGCCGGTCTGACCGCCTATATCGGCCGGATGCACCAGGTCAGGCCCTTCATGCCGCCCTTTGTCGGCACCGGGGGCGAGGCCAGCGCCCTGGCGGCCTATATCGTCGGCGACCTGCACGGCAAGGAGGTCAAGGAGCCGGTCGCCGGTGCCGGTGACCCCGGGAAGATGGTCTTCGAGCAGCACTGCGCCTCCTGTCACCAGGCCGACGAGATTGTCCAGGCGATGGCCGGGCGGTCGCCGGAGGAAATTGGCGGAGTTCTGGAAACGCTTGATCAGATATCGGACGAGATGGTGCCCTTTGCCGGCAGCGGGGAGGAAAAGCGCCAGCTGAGCGACTTCCTGCATGCGGGCGGCGCCGGGGAGGGGGGGGCTCAGGCCGCGGCGGCTCCTGCCGCGGTGCCAGTCGCCGGTCCGGAAGTCTTTGCCGCCCACTGCGCGGCCTGCCATGCCCCGGAGGAAATGCCCGAGAAGATCGCCGGCCAGGACAGCGAAACACTCTACGGGCTGCTCGGCCGCCTCGACGAGTTGAGCGAGGAGATGGAGCCGTTCGCCGGCTCCGACGAGGAACGCCGGGCCCTTGCCGCCTATCTTGAAACCCTTGCCGGAGGTGCGAAATGAATGCGGCACTGATCCCACAACCCGATACCATCCCGGTCGCCTGGGGCTGGTTCCAGTTCCTGCTGCTGCTGACCTTCCCACTCCACCTGCTGACGATGAACGCCATGGTCGGAGGCTTGCTGATCGGTGTTTCCCAGCATTTTCAGGGCCGGCCGGTGAATCTGCGCCTGGCGCACCGCCTGGCAGTGCTGCTGCCGCTGGTGATCGCCTTCACCGTCAACTTCGGGGTGGCGCCACTGCTGTTTTCCCAGGTTCTGTACGGCCACCTGTTCTACACCAGTTCGATCCTGATGGCGGTCTTCTGGCTGGCGGTGATCCCGATCCTGATCGTCGCCTATTACGGTGCCTATCTCTACGATTTCCGCTTCGACAGTCTCGGGGCCGCAGGCCGCTGGCTGGGCCTGGGGGTGCTGCTGCTGCTATTTGTTATCGGCTACTTCTTCTCGAACAACATGCACCTGATGCTGTTGACGGAACGCTTCGCGGAGTATTTCGAGCGGATGGACGGGTCGATGCTGGCCTCCACCGACCCGGTGCTGCTGCCGCGCTATCTCCACATGATGCTCGGGGCGCTGGCGGTGGGCGGCCTCTTTGTCGGGCTTGCCGGCCGATTCCAGGCCGACCGCGACCCGGACATGGCTATACTGGCCGAGTCCACCGGGATGAAGACCTTCTTCTGGGCGACGCTTGCCAATGTCGCCGTCGGCGGCTGGTTTCTGGTGACCCTGCCCCGGCAGACGATGCTGCTGTTCATGGGGGGCGACATCGGGGCCTCGGTCTGTTTCGTCCTCTCCCTGCTGCTGACTGTCGGCATGCTGGTGGCGGCCTGGAAGCGGAAGTTCTGGCTGAGCTTCTGGCATGCGCTTGCCACCGTGGTGCTGATGACCTTCATGCGTGCCTGGA
>CAYYWK010000524.1:0-2787 GCA_964475345.1 uncultured Desulfobulbus sp. | reverse complement strand
GTGGCGATCCGGGCGACGGTCTTCAGCCGCTTGTAGTCGACGGCCCCCTTGCGGACGAAGTTGGCCAGGTTGATCGAGCCGAGATTGCAGCTCTCGTAAGGCAACAGCCACTGCTCGCCGCAGGGGTTGGTGGCCTCGAAGTCGCCCAGCTGCGGGGTCATGTTGGCACGGTTGGCGGCGTCGATGAATAGAACCCCCGGCTCACCATTGTGCCAGGCCAGATCGATGATCTTCTCGAACACCTCCCGCGCCTTCAGGGTCGCGGTGACAGCCCTGGTGGACGGTTCGATCAGGTCGTACTCGCCGTCGTCCTGGACCGCCTGCATGAAGGCGTCGGTGATGGCGACGCTGAAGTTGAAGTTGTTGAAACGGTTCTGGTCTTCCTTGGCGGAGATGAAATCGAGGATGTCCGGGTGGTCGATGCGCAGCACGCCCATGTTGGCGCCGCGCCGCTTGCCGCCCTGCTTGATGGTCTCGGTGGCGGCGTCGAAGACCGCTGCAAACGACAGCGGTCCGGAGGCCACGCCCTGGGTCGAGCGGACCGAGGCGTTCTTCGAGCGCAGCCGGGAAAAGGAGTAGCCGGTGCCGCCGCCGGTCTTGTGGACCAGAGCGCCGTTACGGACCGCCGTGAAGATGCCGTCCATGGAGTCATCGACCGGCAGCACGAAACAGGCGGACAGCTGCCCGAGGTCGGTGCCGGCATTCATCAGGCAGGGCGAATTCGGCAGGAAATCCATGCGGTAGATCAGGTTGAAGAAACTCTCCCGCAGGCTGCCCCTGCTGTCGCCGTCCTGGTCCACCTCGGCCACCGCCCCAGCCACCCGCTGGCAGAGCGTCTCCCAGGTCTCCACGGGATTGCCTTCGGCGTCCTTCAGATAGTAGCGCCTGGCCAGAACTGTTTCCGCGGTGCTGGTCAATTCCTGCTTTGTCAAATCCGGTGCCATACACACCCCCCTCACGGTGCTGAAAAAACGTTCGATCTCCGCCTCTCCGTGCCCCCCGGAAAGGTCCCCCGTACCCGGGGGAGCAGACCGCTGCGGCCTTTTATCTCCCCCTGGAGGACGGCAACTGCATCAGTTTATACACCACATTTATTGGCCGCTCAAGCCTTATCTACAATATGTGGTATTGTAAGAAAAAAGCCAAAAATCAACGGGATGAATCCCAGCTGCATCCTGCCGGAAGGCTTTGAGAGAAAAATCCCGACTCGTTGCCTTGCCACAGGTACCACTGCGTCATATACATATGAGAAAGGTGCAGTATTCTCTGTCCTGCCACACCCCCATCGACGGCCACGGCCCGAAACGACAGGACGATTGAACCTCCACTGAAGCGGCATATGAAAACGACAACAGTTCCATCACACGACCTCACCTCCCTGAACAAGCTCGAAGTCGACTGGGACTACGAACCGGTGAACCCCTTGGGCAAGCGCCTGTGGGCACGATTCGCCACAGCCGATCTCAAGGCCCTGTTCGATACCGGAATGATCCTCGTCAAGGTCGCCGGGCGGCACCTCAGCACCAAGGGCAACCTGATCGATATCTCGCGCGGCGGTCTGGCGGTGCTGCTCGACATGCCGGTGGCCGCCGGGCAGATGATCAAGGCCAACCTGCTGCTCGGGCGCCGCAAGATCGTCTCCATCGCCATTGTCCGCAACTGCATCCCGTCTGCCGGCGGACACCGGGTCGGCATGGAATTCCTCGATCTCGACGAGGAATGCTCGGCCTATATCGCCGGGCTTTCTGCCGCTCAGATCTACACCATCTGAAGTCCACAGCGGTCTTCTGCGACTGGCATGATAGAGACAACGACTGTCGGGGCCTGAACGAGTATCCTTCAAGGTTCCGTTCCCCGTGCAACAGCGGCCCTCAGACGCGGGCCGCCGCAGACCAGGTCGGCCCGGCAGCGGCCCAATGCCGGCTATTCCCTGTTTTTCCCGGCAGGTTGAGAGTTCAGGCATTTCCTGAGTATCGCCTGAAAGGTATCCCAGTCCTTCGTCGACAACAGCGCCTGTTTGGCATACGCAAGTTCGTTCCGTGTCATCAGATTCCTCCATCCGGTGAAGTGTGAAGGTCCGGTGCTGGATAAAAAAAGCCCCCAGACCAATGCAAATTGATCTGGGGGCCCTGATTTCACCGCAGATGCATACAACCGTCGCGCCTCTGATCCACGGAGGCCCGGTCAGTGCAAGGCAGGTATTCTGACTCCCGGATCATCCTCCTCCCTGCGCCTTCCCGACTCATGTCAGTGGCATCCGCAGGATTCGTCCCCGGTCACAGCGGCGGGCCCGTTCCCGATTTGCACGGGATTCCCATTTCTGTCTCAACGACACCTTGCATCTGGCAACATATCGGAGTCTGAGGATCATGTCAAATAGTATCATGTTCTTTTTCCAGACTACCATATGTAGTACTCCTGCAGCGGCATCCCTGCGTTCAATCGCCACCGATCCACCCTGCACCACGCTGTCGCACTTGTATTCCCGGGAGCTGGGGCATATACTTTGCATATGCCCAATTGAACGACCTCTGCAGTGCGGAGAAGTCCAATGAACGAGGTTTTTCTGAAGCTGCCGGATCAAGGCCCCCAATGGAACACACCTTTCCATCGGGGGCCTTTGTCGTTTCAGCGGCCATGAGACAATCCGCTCGCTTTACGACACCACCGTGCATGAGCGGGCACGGATAAAAGCAAAGCAAGGAGAAGAACATGAAACTGTGCATATCCGCCAGCGGCCGGGAGATTGACTCCATGGTCGATCCGGCCTTCGGCAGAACCCCCTAT
>CAYYWK010000523.1:0-2790 GCA_964475345.1 uncultured Desulfobulbus sp. | reverse complement strand
CCTCGGTGGCAACCGGTAGGCCGGCATAGAAGGCGCCCACCAGGTCGGTCTTCGAAACGACGCCGACGGGCGTTCCCTCCCCGTCAAGCACCAGGACGGCACTGACCTTGTTTTTTACCAACCGGTTGATGCACTGGGCAAGGGTGGCTTCAGGCGGCAGATGGGTCACCTGCCGGCGCATGACTTCATGCACCTTCAGGCCGGCCAGGACGCTGCGTTTTCTGACGCGGACCATGAGCTAGCCCGCCGGCGCCAGGAAGCCGTTGAGAAGCTGGTTGAATATCGTCGAGATGTAGATTATCCCGATGATCCGCCCGTTTTCGGTCACCGGCAGGCGCCGGATATGCCTCTTGACCATGACATCGGCGACGGCGAGAATATGGACATCCGGGCCGGTCGTGACAACTTCGGTGGTCATGATATCGCCAACCCTGATACTCCTTGCCTTCTCCAGCAGGTCCGGAAAGAGCTGATCAAGGTCCATGTCCTCCATTTCACCCCATATCTTCATATACTTGGGCTGAATGAAGAGCAGGATGTCGTACATCGAGAGCATCCCCGCCAGATGATCATCGTCGTCGACCACCATCAGACCGAAGATTTTCCGCCCCTCTCCGCGGCTGGCATCGGCGAAGACCCTGACCGCCTCGTCCAACGTGTCGGACGGCCGGAGCAGATGAAATCGGGTATCCATGACATCACGGGCCAGCATCACGGTCTCCATGGTACGTTTTCAGCCGGCACTCCTGGCGGCACCACCCACCGGAGCAGCCTCACCGCTCGGGAACTGCTGCCTGCCGCCGCTCTGTCGTTGCCGCCGCAGGCTTCACATGTCACTGCTGTTTGAAATCGCCGATACCGAAGTGCTCGGCCATGGAGGCGGCATCGAGTTCGCTGCCGTTTCTGCTGAAATGCGTGTAGATCTTGAAAATGACGTACCACTCGAACCGGGTCCCGAACTTGATGCCGAGCCCCCGGCGGTCGCTGCGGACGATGCTGCCCTCTATATCCTTGATGAGTAGCTGGCTGTTTCTCGCGGAAAGGGCTATTCGAACCGCACAGGACGAGCCTGCCGCCACAGCTCTGTCCGTCTCGAGATACATCCCGAATATGCTGAGGTCCTGGAGTTCCCCGACGACTTCTGACTGGCCGTCGCCGAAGGAGAGAACGACTTCGGTGTTGAAAGGGGTGCGGGTGGCCTTGCGCCGTTCCCGAAAATCTTGAGCAGAGAGTTCGAGCATATTCCTTTCCTGATGGCCCATGGCCTAGTATCCTCCGATCAGCAGTTTCCTGATTGATACTAAATCACATGAAATCATAACTTCAACTGAATTCTCCAGCGGCTCGATCGCCACTGCCGCCATCCTACGCAATGATTTCCCGTTGACTTCAGGTAATTTACAATTATATAATATAGTTAAGCAAGCAACTCCATTCAACCGGACTACTCACATGGAAAAAAAGATCGTTCTCGCCGTGGATGGCTCAGTCAACAGCCACCAGGCGCTCGACTACATCGCCGGCCTGTTTGCCGGCCAGCCCGACGTCAGAATCCACGTACTGCACTGCACCAGCCCCGGCAGCTCGGTCGTCCCCGAAGCGGAGGACCCCGCCAACAGCCTGATGCCCACCAGCCACCTCTTCGACAGGCACCAGGCTGTCGGCCTGCGTCACCTGCAGAAGGCCGAGGAGCGGCTGGTTACCCTCGGCATCGACGCCGGCCGCATCACCTCATCGACCATTCCCGGTTCCGGGGGCATCGCCAATACGCTGAAAAGCTATTCGGAAAAACGGCTGGTGGACAGCATCGCTATCGCCAGGAGGGGCCTGGGCCTGGTCGGCGAAATGCTCCTCGGCTCGGTCTCGGCGGAACTTTTCCGCAGGTGCCGCAGCATACCGTTGTGGATCATCGACGGCCAGGTCAGCTCGAAACGCTTTTTCGTCCCCGTCGACGGCTCCCCGAACTCACTGCTGGCTGTCGACCATCTCGCCCATATTTTCGCCGGCCGCAGCGACATCGCCTTCTATTTCTTCCATGCCAGAGGCCTGCTCTCCTCGAAAATCCAGTGCGTTCCCGAGGATTACTACGGCAAATGGGGCAAGGAGTGGTGCGACACGCACCTGGCGGGGAAGAACTGCCTGTTCAACGGCCCGATCCAGCTGCTCATCGACAACGGTATCGACAAGGAGACGATTCACACCCTGCCCGAACCGACCGCCATCGAGGAAAGCAGCAGCATCATCAGCTACGCCAGAAAGCACGAGTGCGGCACCATCGTGATGGGCCGCCGCCGGGACGGGATGGCCAAAGGCATCCTCGGCAGCGTCTCCAGCAGGACCATCATGCAGACCCAGGACATGGCGCTGTGGGTGGTAGGCTGACCAGCCGCCGCTTGAGCGTCAGGCCAGCCTCTCCGGCCGTGCGCGGCGGCTACTTTCCGCCTCGCTCGGCCGGTACCACGAAGGCCTTGGCGGCCTTGTCATTCAGCAGGTAACGGTCGGCGAGGGCATCGAGATCCTCCGCGGTCACCGCTCCGAAATCGCTCAGTATCGTCGCCGGCCAGGAAAGCTGCTGCGGGTAGACGGTGGACATGGTCAATACCGACGACAGCCAGTAGGCATTGGTCCGCACCGCATCCTTCAGCGAGGTCAGCATCGGCGCCTTCGCCCTCTCCAACTCTTCGGCCGTGACCCCATGCCGACGCAGATCGTCGGCGATCCGCAGCACCTCGTCAACCACCGCCTGCTCCTTGCCCGGCTCCACGTCCATCTGCACCGTCAGCATGCCAT
>CAYYWK010000522.1:0-2793 GCA_964475345.1 uncultured Desulfobulbus sp. | reverse complement strand
GTGTATACCGCTGTGAGGACCCACGGGTCGCCATTCTTCGGGATGCCGCGGAATCGATATCGGAAATGGCCGGAGAGAGCAGGAATTACCAGATAACCAGGGAGATCGAGCGGGTGGTTCTGGAAAAGACCAGGGTCTTTCCGAACGTCGACCTCTATACCGCCTCCCTCTATCATGCGATGGGAATTCCGACAGAACTGTTCACACCGATCTTTGCCATCAGCAGGGTGGTCGGCTGGACCTCGCATATCCTCGAGCAGTGGACGAATAACCGGCTGATACGGCCGCGGGCAGAGTACACCGGTCCGCAGAACCTGGTTTACGCCCCTATCGACCAGCGCACGCGATAGGCCGGATTCGCATAAAAACGCTGGATACAGGGCGATAAGGTTAAGGGCTCACTGCCAGGGCAGTGAGCCGCAGAATGTTTGGCCGATCGTGATGGCGCGTGGCGCCATCACGATCGGCAGGGTGCCTGGCTCTTTCCAGGGTATCTTCTCTCAACGGAGTGCAAGAAGGAAAATGTATCCATTGTGTTATGGGAACAATCCGCTGTTCCCACGCAAGCAGGACTTCAGGGTGGTCGCCAAGGACGGAGTGGTGGGGATGGGGGTGGTGTCCTTCCGGAGGTTTGCCAGAGGTGAGGTTGTTGCGGCCCTTGCCGGCGAGATAATCCACGACATTCGTCAGCACAGTCTGCAGATTGAACAGGGTGTCCATCTCTATGACATTTATTTTTCTGGATACTTCCTCCATTCCTGTGCGCCGAACATCGAGCTGGACATGCAGAACATGCTGGTGTTCGCCGTCAGGGATATCCAAGCCGGCGACTTTCTGTACATGGATTATGCCCAGACCGAGGATGTCCTGTACAGGCAGTTCCCCTGCCGCTGCGGTTCAGAAAACTGCCGTGGCTGGATAACGGGCAGAAAAGAGCAGTCGGTGGAATACGTTCCCGGCGTGCTCAGCGGTCTCTCCTCTGAAAAAACCGCTCGCTGATGGCTGCCTTGCAGGGATGGTGGGAGCGCCCCAATCTTCACTATGACGATGACCAGCTGATTTTTGCCGACCGGTCGGCTGCGGACCTGGCACGGCAATATGGCACCCCGTCATTTTTCTACGATGCCCGCCGGGTTGCCGAAAACCTGCACAGGCTGCATGCCGCCCTTGATGGTGCAGGGTTTTCCGAATGTCATCGCATCAATTACGCGATGAAGGCCAACAGGTTCGCCCCGCTTTTGACCTGGCTGAAAACAAGCGGTCTTTGTGCCATCGATGCCTGTTCGCCGCGTGAAGTCGAGCATGCAGTTGGCTGTGGATTTTCGCCGGCAGAGATCTCGTTTACCGCCACAAGCCTTTCTGAAAGTGATTTTGACTGGTTGTCCGGGCTGGACGGCCTGATGATGAACTGCGATTCGCTGCATTCTCTCCGGCAATGGGGAAAGCGTCGCTCTGGAGGCTCTGTCGGGATCAGGGTCAACCCTGCTGTGGGTGTCGGACGGGCTCAGAATGAGATGCTGCAATACAGCGGTGGCAGGACGACCAAGTTCGGCATCTACCGGGAGCAGTTTGTTGAAGCGCTGGAAATCGCCGCCCAGTTTGATCTGACGGTTGAAAGGATTCATTTCCATACCGGCTGTGGCTATCTGACGCCGCAGTTGACGGCCTGGGAGCAGGTCGTTGAAGAATGCCTGTGGTTTGTCGATCAGGTGGCCACCGTCACCACCGTCAATGTCGGCGGCGGTCTTGGGGTGCCCCATGTCGCATCCGATAAAGCGCTCGATCTGGCCCTTTGGGCCGAGATCCTGAAGCGGCATTTCCAGCAGCGCCGCTTGCAGATAGAGGTGGAACCAGGAGATTACCTCGTCAAGGATGCCGGCATGCTGCTGCTGACGGTCAACGCTGTCGAGGCCAAACAGGACACCATCTTTGTCGGCGTCGACGCCGGTTTCAACATCGCCGTCGAACCGGCCGTCTATGGTCTGCCGTTTCAGCCGGTACCGGTACACCGCCGTCCTGGAGTCGAGATTCCGATCACTTTAGTGGGCAATATCAACGAGGCGCTGGATATCTGGTATCCGAACGTTGCTCTGCCTTCTCTCCAGACAGATGATCGTCTGGCCCTGATCAATGCCGGGGCCTATTCCTCCTCGATGGCGTCAAATCATTGCATGCGGGGCGATTTCCGGGAGTTCTTGCTGCTGTGATGCGGAGAACGGAAGAATTCGGAGAATTGCAAAACATCCGCAGGTACCCTGCAATGGCGGCAGGTGATGGCCGCAACCGCAGGTGGGAAAACAGGCTGGAAGTTGCAGGCAGGGGTAATTGCAGGAGGGGCTGAAGCTATGGCGCAATCATTTCGTGAACAGCTGTTGAAACTGGGACTGGTCGAGAAAAAACAGGTCGATCAGGTTAAAAAGCAGGAATATAGGCAGCAGAAGCAAGCGCCAAAGAGCAGGGCCCTAGAGATAGCCGAGGAAAACAAGCTCCTGGCCCAGCAGGCCCAGGCGGAAAGAAAGGAAAAGGAACGCCTTCGCAACCTCAGGCGCCAGGAGGAATTGCGGCAAAAGGAGCAATCTGAGCAGGTCCGGCAACTCATTGCCGGCAACCGCCGGGAGCATGACCCTCAGGGTGTGGCCTTTCGTTTTGTGGATGCGGGAAGAGTCCAACGCATCTTTGTCAAATCTTCCATGGTCGAGGAACTCAGCTGTGGAACGCTTGCCATCGCCAGGGCCGGCTCCGCCTACGAAATCATTCCCGCCGGCATCGCCGAGAAGGTGTCTGCTCTTGACG
>CAYYWK010000521.1:0-2798 GCA_964475345.1 uncultured Desulfobulbus sp. | reverse complement strand
AGCGGGCGGTCTCGGCTATCTCGGGACGGCGCTGGGTCCTGATGGTCTCCCGGTCATGCATGCTTTTTTCCAGGTATTCCCACGCGAGGGTATCGTACAGTTCGGGCATCTCTGACTCCTTAGCCTACGTATTGCTCAAACCGGCAAGCTGGCCACATGCTGCCAGGATATCGGCACCACGACTGCTCCTGATAAACACCGAGTAGTGGGCGTCCATCAGGATTTTCTGGAACGCCAGGATTTTCTCCATCGCTGACCCGCGAAACGGCAGAGGCGGGCAGCTGTTATATTGCAATAAATTGATTTTACATGGAATACGTCGCAGGATGCGCGCCAGTTCACGCGCCTCGGCTGCGGAATCGTTGACGCCGTCGAGCATCAGGTACTCGAACATGATCCGCCGTCTCTTCGGCATCGGATAGGTGCGGCAGGCCTCGAGCAGCTCGCTTAATGGGTACGCCCTGTTGACAGGCATCAGCATGCTCCGCGTCTCGTCATCCACCGCGTGCAGGGAGATGGCCAGGTTGGCGGTGGAACGTCTTCCCAGTTCATGCATTTTCGGGACGATGCCGCAGGTGGAGACGGTGATCCGGCGGCCGGTCAGATCCAGTCCCTTCTGTTCGGTCAGAATGGAGAGGGAGATCAGGACATTTTCGAGGTTGTTGAGCGGCTCCCCCATCCCCATGTAGACGAGATTGGTGACAGCCCGGGGCCCTTCCAGGCTTCCCTCCGGTTCGGCGAGCAGATGGTCCCGCGCGGCGCAGACCTGGTTGACAATTTCTGCCGGCGTGAGGTTGCGGACAATGCCCATGGTCCCGGTCAGGCAGAAACTGCAGTGCATGGCGCATCCCACCTGGGAGGAAATACACAGGGTGTTCCGGTCGGGTTCAGGGATCAGTACAGACTCGATGAGATGGCCATCATGCAGGCGGAAGCCGAACTTTACCGTGCCGTCCGCCGATCTCTCCAGCAGCGGATCGGCATAGCTGGAGATGTAGGCATGCTGCTCCAGCACGGACCGGAAGGATTTCGCCAGGTCGGTCATCTCGGCAACTTCGCGCACTCCCGGGCGATAGATCCACGGCATCATCTGTCTGGCACGAAACGCCGGCTGATCCAGGCCTTCAACCAAACGGATGAGTCCGGCCTGATCGAGGTTGCGGAGGTCGGTGCGGGTGTCCATCACAAGGCCCTCAGGTTCTCGGGAACCAGGCAGGCCCGGCCGGCCAGGGCAGAATCGATCTCGTTGAGCATCCGCTGTTTGTCCTTGCTGAGTATCCCTTCAATCGGCAGGGAGTTGGAGGCATGATTGGCGTGGAACATCGACCGGGAAAGTTCGAGGCCTTCGACGAGCCAGCGCAGTTCCCTGAGCATCTCGAGACTGTCGGGAAGCTGAAACGCACCGCACTGATACTGACGGCCAAGCGGGGTGTTGGCCATGGGCATCAACGTAAGGGCGGCCACCTGCCGGGGAGCCATGCGATTGAGGGTGATGGCGGATTGCCGGGCATGCGTCTCCGACATCTCCCTTCCTGCCAGTCCGAGAAGGCAGGTCACGGAAAGGAACATGCCGCTGTCATTGATTTTTCCGGCGGCTTCTACCATGCTCTGCGAGGTTTCCCCCTTGGCCACACGCTGGAGGGTTTCGTCGCAGCCGCTTTCGAGTCCCATATATATACGATCAAGCCCCTGATCCCTGAGCCTGGCCAGCTCGCCAGCGCTCTTGGACCTGATGGAGCGGGCATTTCCATACACAGATATTTTCTTGACCCACGGGAGAGCCGCGTGGATTTTTGCGAGCAGGGCGGCAAGACGGTCATAGGGCAGGACAAGGGCATCGCCATCGGCCAGAAAAACTCTGTTCTGGCGATGGCAATGCCTTGAGGCGAACTCGAGATCGCCGGCGATCTCCTCGTCGGTCTTTATCCGGAACTGCTTCTCCTTGAATGCTCCACAGAAGGTGCAGCAGTTGTAGGAACATCCGACCGTCACCTGGAGGATGATCGAAAAGGCCTCGCTGGGAGGCCGGATTACCGTTCCTTCATAGTGCATCAGGTCGGGAACTTACACAGGGTTGGCTTTTTCGAATTCGCTCATGAAAGCGACCAGTTTTGTCACACCTTCCCGCGGAAAAGCGTTGTAGATCGATGCCCGGCAACCGCCCACCGAGCGGTGTCCTTTCAGCCCGTTCAGCCCGATCGCCGCGGCCTCGGCAACGAACTTGGCCTCGAGATCCGGGGTGGCAAGATTGAAGGTGACATTCATCAGCGAGCGCGATTCGATCTCGGCATGGCCTCGATAATAGCCGCTTCCATCAATTTTGGCATAGAGCTCCGCCGCCTTTTCGCGGTTGATCCGCTCAATGGCGGCAACCCCGCCGATGCCCTTGAGCCACTTCAGCACCAGACCGACGATGTATACGGCAAAACACGGCGGGGTATTGAACATCGAGCCCTTGTCGGCATGGGTTTTGTACTTCAGCATGGTGGGAGTGCCGGCGGGGGCGCGATCCAGCAGATCCTCACGGATGACGACGATGGTGACGCCGGCCGGGCCAAGATTTTTCTGCGCTCCGGCAAAGATGAGGCCGAAACGGCTGACATCGAAAGGCCTCGACAGGATGTCCGAGGACATGTCGCAGACCAGCATCTTTTCGACGGTCGGAAATTCAGAAAACTGGGTTCCGAAAATCGTATTGTTGGAGACCAGGTACAGGTACTCCGCTTCAGGGCTGACAGTGTACTCGCTCTGCTTCGGCACCCTGGTCAAATTGAGGCTTTCGCTCGAATAGGCCACCT
>CAYYWK010000520.1:0-2802 GCA_964475345.1 uncultured Desulfobulbus sp. | reverse complement strand
GTCAGCCGGGAATGCAGGATCCTGCTCTGCCATCTCTTGGAAAGCACCTTCCGCAATCATTGAGGAATACTCGTGACGTCCGGGGAACACAGCACGTACAGGTGCTACAAATAGCCGTTTCACTGGAAAACAACAAATAGTTTTTTCATATCATTTCAAGCAAATAGATAGAAATCATCTATAGTGGCCATCGCCTCACAGCATCCATTTGCCGAGCCAGCGCTGCTCGGCAACACGCATCTCGTCGAACATCTCCCTGATCTGATCCAGCGTGCAGACGGTCGCAGTCACCGGATCAAGAGACAGCGCGTGCATGGCGGCTTCTGGTCGCTGCTGCAGGACTGATTCGACAACCAGCCCCTGGACATCGATATTGGTCCTGCACAGAGCGGCACACTGCCTGGGAAGCGCTCCCATCGCCAGCGGATGAATGCCCGTGCCGTCGATATAGGCCGGAACCTCCACCACGCATTCTGCAGGAAGATTGCTCACCAGTCCGGTGTTGGCCAGGTTGACATTGACCATGGTGCTGGGGCCGCCACTCATGGCGGCAATGATCTGAGGGGCGACGAGGACATTGGGCTGGATCACGACGGGAAGTTTGCCGGCGAGCTGTGCCTCGATCTCAGCTGCATTGACAGCATGGACCTGGCGTTCCAACTCGAGCAGGTTCCAGCGCCTCGGCAGAAAGCGGTTGATCGTTGCCTCGTTCTTGCGAAAATAGGGAACATAGTCGGTTAAATGCCAGTGGTTCTCCGTCGACCAGAAGCCGAAATGGCGGAGTATCTCGCAGCGAACACCATCGGCGGCCATCACCTCTTCGCTGTCGGGCAGAGATCGGATCGCCTCATACATGTCACGGCCCTGATAGCGAAAGGACAGAATCCAGGCCATATGATTGATACCGGCATACGTAAACTCGACACCTTCCGGTACCGGGCTGTACATCAACTTCGCCCATCGCTCCGGAGAAGAGGGATGATCTACCCAGGGTCCAATGCCGAGATAGCCTGCAAGCTGCGCCACGGTATAGGTGACCCCGTAACACAGACCGACAGTGCAAATCGACGTTGCCTGCGTTGCCCAGACCAATGGGGCGAGCGGATTGGCCTTGTTGATCAGCAGGGCATTCGGACAGATTTCTTCCATGTCTCGGGCGATTGACAGCAGTGGAGGAATGTGCCTCAGCGCACGAAAAATGCCCCCAGGGCCAAGAGTATCGCCAACCTCCTGGATCACGCCGTATTTCCGAGGAATCTCCATATCAAGGTGCCAGGCTTCGAGACCGCCGACCTGGAAACTGTTGATGACAAAATCGGCTCCCCGCAGGGCCTCCCGCTGACTGGTGGTGGCAGATACGCGGGCCTCCAGGCCTGCCTGCCCGATCATCAGGCTGACAAGCCGCAGTGTTCGCTGCAGGATTGCGCCATCGATATCCTCGAGAACTATCTCCACGTCATGCAGACAAGGACTGGCCAGCATTGCAGAAACGAGCTGACGGGTGAACATGACGCTGCCAGCACCGATAATGACAACCTTTGGCATGGTAGTTTTACTCCCTGGTGGTTTTCAGCATCCAGGCATGGACAGACACGGAGATAATGATGATCATCCCATACACCAGCCTGGTCCAGAAACCTGCAAGCCCGGCGGCGATGATGCCCGCCTCGATGATACCGATGATCGCGGCGCCGACCACCGTTCCGTAGATTGTCGCTTTTCCTCCGAACACAGATGTGCCGCCAATGAAAACCGAGGCAAAAACCAGGAGAAGGTACCCTTCACCCTGCGTCGGCCACCAGTTTGCCATTTCCAGGCAGATCATCACGGAGACCAGTGCGGATATCGCACCCATGAACATGAAAAGGGCGTACCGGGCCCGGTTGACGGGAACTCCCATCATGCGCGCGGCTTTGTAATTGTCCCCGACGAAGAGCACCGCATCGCCGAAAACATGACGATTGAGGAGGAACCAGAACAATACCGCCAACCCAAGACACCAAAGCGACTGAACGGGCAGGATGTCGAATACTCTTCCTGCAAGCATGTGATGTGTCCAGGTTTCCCGGACCTCGACGAGACTGAGCGCCAGACCGTTGGCCAGTACGACCGTCGCGCCACGCCAGAAAAACTGGGTGCCGATGGTGGCGATGATTGAAGGAACGCCGATGGACACTACCAGCACTGCGTTCAACAGACCGGCAAGAATACCGATGGCCATCGCCGCTGCCAGTCCGAGGCCGGCATTGCCAGTCGCCTTGAACACCGCTGCAAAAGCAAGCCCACTGATTGCCATCAGAGAGGGAAAGGAGAGATCCATCTCGCCGGCGGCCACGCAGAAGGTCACGCCCATGGCAAGCAGTGCAGTGAAAGGGATGGTGGCAAGAAAAGCCATGTAGATACCAGGTCGCAGAAAGGTCTGCGGACTTGTGAAGATGAACGTCAGCAGCAACGCTGCAAGGAGTGCGGTAACACCGAGTTGCGGCCCGTATCTGGTAGAGATACTGTTCATCCGGAAGCCCCCGTTACTCCCGACGGCGCCGAACCATCACGCGAAACAGCCTGCAGCATCACTCTCATCAAGTCTTCCTGACCAAGGTCGGATTTGCGATACATCCCGACACACTCGCCGCGATCGATGAGGTAGAACCGGTCGGCCGCGGAATAGGCATGGCCAAGATTGTGGGAGATGAACACACAGCCCTTTCCTGCTTCATTGAGCTGAGCGATGAAATGAAGGACTTTACCCACCTCCGCGAGCGACAATGCCGTGGTTGGCTCATCGATAATAACGGCCTCGGC
>CAYYWK010000519.1:0-2803 GCA_964475345.1 uncultured Desulfobulbus sp. | reverse complement strand
ACCTTCTCCAGAGTCCGCGTTTCAACGATCACCTCTGTCATGCGCGCTCCTGCCGTGTGCTGTGCCATTCCCCGCCATTGTCCATACGACACAGCATAATCACGGCAAGGGGAAAAACAAACATGGAGTTGTCGTGGTGCTGCCGATACCCGAAAATAGTGGCCTGCGCCGCTAACACGCCTACAAGGGAAACCTTTGCCCCTGCCGATCTGCAGCAGTTGGCGGGTTTTCCATCGTTTTCCCCGGCAGCAGCAGGTTCATTCCGCCCTCCGGGCGGGATGGCCACCTCTGCTTTCCCCTTGGGTTTCGAACCATTGTCTGTTATAGCTGAAGGGGTTGCGTCCTGAATCGCCGCGACCGGGGCTGCTTCACCCAGCACCGCCAACCTTTCTTATCACCCGACCCAGTTCCGTGCCCATAATCCCGTCAGCGACCTCCATCCCAGCCGGCCACGACCATGCCAGGCTATCCAGCCTGCTCGGCCTGCTGCGGGAGTCTTTTATCCGCCACCGCTGGCGGCTGGCAGGCGGTTTGGCCGCATTGATCATCGTCGACTTCCTCCAGCTGATCATTCCCCGCATCCTCAAACACGGAATTGACGGTCTCTCCGCCGGCCAGTCGACGCAGTCCGGGCTGCTCCGCATGGCAGCACTGATAGTCGCCATCGCCGTCGCTGTTGCCGGCCTCCGTTTCATCTGGCGGTACCTGATCATCGGCTTTTCCCGGCTGCTTGAACAACACCTGCGGGATCGGGTTTTCGCACACCTTCTCAGGATGGACGCCCCCTTCTTCGAGAAGCATACCCCGGGCGACCTGATGGCCCACTCCAGCAACGACCTGGCCGCCGTCCAGATGGCCTGCGGGATGGGGATGGTAGCCGCCGCCGATGCGCTGGTAATGTCGCTGGCCACCATCGCCTTCATGCTGCACATCCATGTCCAGCTGACCCTGCTGGCGCTGCTGCCGATGCCCTTTCTCGCCTGGTTCACCCGCAGCCTGTCCGCCCGCCTGCACCACCGCTTCAGTACCGTCCAGGAACAGTTCTCCCTCTTGACGGAATTTTCACGGGCCACCGTGATCGCGACCCGCCTGATCAAGTCCTACACGATGGAGCTCTTCCAGGCCGAACGCTTCGACCGCCTCGGCCGGAAGTACGTCAAAAGCAACCTCGGGGTGGCGGTGATTCAGGGCCTGATCACGCCCATCGCCACCCTCGCCGGCAACCTCGGCATGTTGATGATCCTCTTGGTCGGCGGGCGACTGGTGATCGCCGGCACGCTGACCATGGGAGACTTTGTCGCCTTCATCTCCTATCTGGCCATGCTGGTCTGGCCGATGATGGCGATCGGCTGGGTGGCCAACATCACCCAGCGCGGGATGACCTCGCTGTCGCGCATCCACCGTTTGCTGGAGAGCAAGGCAACCCTGCCGGTTATCGCCTCCTCCGAGGAGCACCCGTTTGAGAGCCCGTCCTTCAGCATCAGGCAACTGACCTTCTCCTATACTCCAGGCCTGCAACCCGCTCTGGCCGACATTGACCTCGAACTCGGGCCGGGCATCCATGGCATAACCGGTCGTACCGGCAGCGGCAAATCGACACTCTGCCGGCTGCTGGCGCGGCTTTACCCGGTGGCGAACGGCCACCTGTTCTTCGGCGGCCGTGATGTCAACACCCTGCCGCTCGACTTCATCCGCGCCCATATCGCCTACGTCGGCCAGGAACCCACCCTGTTCTCAGACACCGTCGCCGCCAACATCGCCCTGGGAATGCCGGAGGCAACAGCGGAGGAAATACACGCCGCCGCGGCAAGCGCCGCCATCGACGAGGAGATTCGCGAGCTGCCGG
This sequence comes from uncultured Desulfobulbus sp., assembly GCA_964475345.1. Lineage (GTDB taxonomy): Bacteria > Desulfobacterota > Desulfobulbia > Desulfobulbales > Desulfocapsaceae > Desulfoprunum. Next base: position 957 of record CAYYWK010000519.1, on the reverse strand, counting down.
AAGGCTACGCCACGCTGATCGGCGAACGCGGCGTCAAACTCTCCGGCGGTCAGCGCCAGCGTCTGGCCCTGGCCCGGGCCCTGCTCTGCGACCGGCCGGTACTGGTGATAGACGACGGCCTTTCGGCGGTCGACGTCGCCACGGAACACGAAGTCTTCGCCGGCCTGAAACAGCGCTTTGCCGGCCGGACCGTGCTGATCGTCTCCAACAGGATCAAGATGCTTTCCCTCACCGACAGGGTGGTCATCCTCGACGAAGGCCGGATCACCTGCACCGGCAGCCATGAGGAACTCCTCGTCGCCAGCTCTCTGTACCGGTCGATGTACGAAAAGCAGATGCGACCGCAGGACGAGGCAGGGCAATGAGAGACTTCGGCTACGATGAAGAGGGCCGCGCCGGCTCTCTCGGCGACCTTGGCATCTGGGGCAGAATCCTCCGCTACAGTGCCCGCCACTGGCCCGCCCTGGCCGGTGCGATTGCCCTCTCAGCGGCCATAACCGGCGGGACCCTGGCCCTGCCGACCCTGCTCCAGCACGGCATCGACGGCTTCATTACCGCAGCCGACCTGGACGCTCCCGCCCGCCTTGCAGGCCTTTCCCGAACCGCCCTCTGGTACGGGCTGATCGTTGTGCTGATTTTCGCCACCACCTTCCTCCAGACCATATTGCTGGAGTGGCTGGGCCAGTCAATCATGCACCGCATCCGCCAGGACCTGTTTACCCACATCCTCTCCCTCGACCTGCAGTTTTTCAGCGAACATCCCACCGGCAGACTGGTCACCCGCCTGACCAACGACATCCAGAACATGCACGAGATGTTCACCTCGGTGATGGTCACCCTGTTCAACGAACTGCTGCGGATGCTGCTGATCCTGGTGCTGCTCTACATGATGAACGTCCGGCTGTCGCTGGCCCTGACCGTCTTCGTGCCGGTCGCGGTCTGGATCACCATCCTCTT
>CAYYWK010000518.1:0-2824 GCA_964475345.1 uncultured Desulfobulbus sp. | reverse complement strand
CCTAGAGCCTGGGAAGCCGGGCCTTGGCGGCGTCCGGGACCGCTGATCTGCCGGCTTCCGTCCCGCTTTCCTGCTGCAGGATTTTGCTGAGCAGCGTGTGCAGCCGCCTGGCCCCCTGCAGGGTCATGCTGATCCGGGTATGGATCGGCAGGATGGTCTCCTTGGAGCCCGGGTCGCTCAGGTAGCCGGAGGAAAAGCCGATGGTGACGTCTTCCTCGGTGCTGTTGATCAGAAACTGCGAGCTGTAGAGCGAAGAGGTCTCGGAATAGCGGACCTGGATCTGGGGCTGGGTTGTGCTTTTCTGCTGTTCCATGGTGTTTTCCTGAAAATGGTGTGGCGGGCGGGTTACTGGGGCCGGCCCTGTTGCATGGAGCTGTTCCCGGGCTCTGCGAGAGCCAGGTGGCAGCGGAGTCCCGCCTGCAGCGTCTTTTCGTCGATTATCCGTACCTTGATCCTGATCGTGCCGCTTTCCGGGTTGGTCACCGGAGAGATGAACTCGATTCTGCCGGACACGGTTCCGGCGGCCTCATCGATTCCGATCGGCACTTCCTGGCCCTGTCGGAGGGTGGAGGCCGCATCGGCAGGCAGGTGAAAGACTGCCTGCAGCGGATGCTCCTGGACAACGGTGACGAGGATGTCCTGGTCGGAGGTCCCTGTCAGCTCTCCCTCCTCCTTGCTGAGATGGGTAACGATGCCGTCGATGGGCGACCTGACTTCCTTCTCGGCGATCTGGGCCCTGATCTGCTCCTGTTCGGCGACTCTGATCCGGCGCTCTTCCTGCATGGTCTGCAGTTCCGCCCTGGCAATGGCCAGGTCGGCCCTGGCCCTGTCAAGTTCCTTGGCCCGGACGTTGCCTGATTGCGCAAGTCTGGTCAGGTCGTCGAGCTGCTGCTGGCGGAGTTTCAGCATGACCTGCGCCGAATCGATCCTGCCGCTGGCCTCGGCCATGATGGTGGCCGCCTGCAGACGCGCCCTGAGGGTGTCGGCAGCCAGGGAGACAAGCAGCTGGCCCTTCTTCACCACTTCCCCCTCCCTGACGTGGATTTTCTGGATGACATCCCGGTTCGCCGGAATGAGGTCGGCCTGGTGGGCAGGCTCCAGAAAGCTCTCGAAGGAGGCGGCCTGCACCGGGCCGGCTGTGGAGAAGAGGGCAATCGCCACGCCGGCGGCAGCAGCCAGCACCGCCCGGAAACATCGCAAACGGCGCGGGTTCATTGGGCCGCCGGAGTGCCTGCCGTCTTGAGGCGGTATACCGGCAGGTTTTCTTCCACGTCTTCTTTCACCTGCACCCGGCTTTCGGCAAGCAGGGTGCCCTTGACGTTTTTCAGCTGGTAGAGGGCGAGATTGTAGGTCAGCTCGCTCGTCGAGAAATTGACCTCGGCCTCGTTCAAGCGCTCCTGGGAGTCGAGGAGCTGGTAGAGGATGGAGCTGTAGTCCTCGCTGCCGGCGAGCATGATATCGATACGGTTCAACAGGTCGGTGATCTCGGCGGTGGTGGAGTTCATCACCTCGTAGCGGCTGCTCATCGCCATATAGTACTTGATCATCTCCCGGTAGGAGACCTGGGCCTCGAGCAGGACGTTGGTCACGGTCGTGTCGAGCTGGTTGACGAGCTGGCGGATCTCGATCTTCTTGCGGTCAAGGCGGGAGCGGGCGGCGGTGTTGGACAGAGGGAATTCAAAGCGCAGGCCGATGTTGTAGCTGGGGTCGCCTTCGTTCCACTGCTGTTCAAAGGCCGCGCCCTGGTCATAGTCGCCCTGCAGGCCGCTGGCATATGCCCCGGCAAAGAGATCGAGGTCAGGGAGGATTTCGTTGCTGGACTGGTAGTGCCGCAGCACGGCCGACTGGATCTGGGCGATGGACTGATCGATCTCAGGGCGGTTTTTCAGGGCGGTCTCGAGGATCCCCTTTAAAGATTCCACGGGCAGCCGATGCAGGGGCTGCTGCCGGGTGACCAGTTCAAGACCGTTTGCATTGACCAGCTCCGGGTCATTGACCAGGGCCCACAGGCGCGACTGGGCGTTGAAGATGGCGAACCTGGCCTGCTCGGCATCGAGTCTGTGGGCGAGCATCTGCGACTTGACGCGGGCCAGCAGGCTCGGCTGAACGTCGATGCTCACACGCTCCTGCATCTTCTGGTAGATCTCCTCGGTCTTCTTTGCCAGAGCATCTTTCTGCAGAAAGATCGATCGCTCCATGTAGAGGCTCCAGTAGGCCCTGGCGACCTCGAGGAGATGACCGGTCATCTGGCGCTGGAATTCCTTGCCGGCGCTGGCGGTGTCGATTCTGGCCAGGTTTTCGGGGACGGCGTTGTAGGTGGGGCCGACTCCCTTGAGCAGCGGCTGGGTGACGGTTATGCCGGTGCGGGTCTGGGCCTGGTCCTGCGGGTCGAGAAACTCGGAATTGTTGTCGTAGCGGTTGAACTGCTGTTTCACCTCCACCTCGGTGCCGGGCAGGAATTTGCGGCGGGCCCCGAAGGAGACGCCGCTTGCTTCTTCCAGATAGCGATCGGGACCGCCGGTTTTGAGTTTGTCGCCAACCGGCTCGTCGATGTCCGAGAGATGCCCGTCGGCGAAGACTCTGGTGTCAAATTCGCCATCGGCCTCCTGGATGGTGGTCCGGCGGATCAGCGGCAGGTCGGAGAAGACCTTCATCTGGGAGGAATACTCCAGGGTCTTGGCGAAGAGCTGGTCAATCCGGCCGTCGGCCACCGTGGGCATCCCGGCCAGCGGGGTCGCCACGGAGGACTGCCACCAGGGTGAAAATGTGGCCTCTCCAGTTGCAGGTACCTTCGCCGGGGAGGAAGAGGTCAGCGACCTGATGC
>CAYYWK010000517.1:0-2842 GCA_964475345.1 uncultured Desulfobulbus sp. | reverse complement strand
CCCAGTGCGAACCCGAGGGATTCCGGCGGATGACGTACTTCCTCGACCGGCCGGACGTGCTTGCCCGTTTCACGACCCGCATCGAGGGCGACAGCGCAATGCATCCGGTTATGCTCTCCAACGGCAACCTCGTCGAAACCGGCGAACTGGTCAACGGCCGCCACTATGCGGTCTGGCATGACCCCTTCCCGAAACCCTGCTACCTGTTCGCGCTGGTTGCCGGCAAGCTGGTCCACATCGAGGACACCTTCACGACAATGTCAGGACGAGAGGTAGTTCTGCGGATCTATGTCGAGGAGCGAAACCGCGACCGCTGCGGGCATGCCATGCGCTCGCTGAAAAAAGCCATGCGCTGGGACGAGGAGACCTTCGGTCTGGAATACGATCTGGACATCTTCATGATTGTCGCCGTGGACGACTTCAATATGGGGGCGATGGAAAACAAGGGGCTGAACATCTTCAACTCCAAGTATGTCATGGCCTCCCCCGAGTCGGCCACCGACCAGGACTACATGGACATCGAGGGGATCATCGGCCATGAGTATTTTCACAACTGGACCGGCAACAGGGTGACCTGTCGTGACTGGTTCCAGCTGAGCCTGAAGGAAGGCCTGACGGTCTTCCGCGACCAGGAGTTCTCGGCAGACATGAATTCCCGCGCCGTGCAGCGGATCGATGACGTCCAGCTTATCCGCAATTTCCAGTTCCGGGAGGACGCCGGACCGATGGCCCACCCCGTCCGTCCCGATTCCTATGTCGAAATCAACAATTTCTACACCGTGACCGTCTATAACAAGGGAGCCGAGGTCATCAGAATGATGCATACCCTGCTCGGGACCGCCGCGTTCCGCAAAGGAATGGATCTCTATTTCGCCCGCCACGATGGCAGGGCGGCGACCTGTGATGATTTTATCGCCGCGATGGCCGATGCCTCAGGAATCGACCTTGGCCAGTTCAGCCGCTGGTACAGCCAGTCGGGTACGCCGGTCCTGGAAATTGCCGGAAAGTGGGTTGCCGACGCGTGTCGCTATGATCTGACGATCCGCCAACATTGCCCGGAAACCCCAGATCAGCCCGAAAAGCAGCCCTTCCACATCCCCGTCGCCGTCGGCCTGCTGGACGGCCAGGGCCGTGACATGCTGGGCGAGGCAGGCACCCGGGTCCTCGAGTTGAAGGAAAGGGAGCACTGTTTCAGCTTTCCAGGAATCGGCGAAGAGCCGCATCTTTCCATGCTCAGGGGGTTTTCAGCACCAGTCAGGGTTCAGCCTGAGCGCACGCGGGAAGAACTGGCCTTTCTCCTTGCCAACGACTCCGATCTCTTCAATCGCTGGAACGCAGCCAGCAAACTTGCTGAATCAATAATTCTCGAGACGGCCTCTATCCTTCAGGATGGCGGCAGGCCAGCGCTTGATCCGCTCTTTGTCGAAGCGGTCGCAAGCAAACTCCGCCGGCCGGCGGCAGACAAGGCCCTGCTGGCGCTGGCGCTGCAACTTCCGGCTGAATCGTATCTCGCCCAGCAGATGTCGGTCATTGACCCAGACAATCTGCACCACGCCCGGGAATTCGTCAGGAAAACCCTGGCCGGGCAACTTGTTGAGGCCTTTCTGCGGCTTTATGAGGAAAACCGGGAGACCGGTGACTACGCCATCTCGCCTGAGGCCATCGGCCGGCGTAGCCTGAAGAATGTCGCTCTTTCGTACCTGATTGCCCATCCAGACGAGGATGGCTTATTCTACGAGCTGTGCTGCCGGCAGTATTTCCAGGCAGCCAACATGACCGACACGGTCGCCGCACTTGGTGCTATCGCCCAGACTGACGGGGGGCGCCGGGAAGAAGTGCTCTCCCATTTCTACGGCAGGTGGCAGCATGATCCTGTCGTCATCGACAAGTGGTTCACGCTGCAGGCTCTTTCACCTCTTGCCGGCACCCTTGATGAAGTCAGGCGCCTGATGAACAACCCGTGTTTTTCGATGAAGAACCCCAACAAGGTCAGGGCGCTGATCGGTGCCTTCTGTTCGGGGAATCACTTCCGTTTTCATGAGATCTCTGGAAGCGGCTACTCCTTCCTGGCCGATCGGATCGTTGAACTCAATGCCACCAATCCGCAACTGGCGGCGCGACTGCTCACACCGTTGACTGTCTGGAAGAGGTATGACGAGGATAGGCAGCAGAAAATCCGTAGCGAACTGGAGCGGATCCTCGCCACTGACCAGCTCTCAACCGACGTCTATGAAATAGTCAGGAAAAGCCTGTAATCTCGCATGTCTGCCGGCTGCCGGTCAGGACTGGCGTTTGTGGCAGAACAGGCAGCGGTAGGGTGGGGGATGCCCTTCGGGGAGAGGGACTTCGCCCTTGGGACCATGGCAGCGGTCGCAATGCGTTTCGGCCTCCTTCTTGCCCATGCCGGACTGGAATGGGCGATGGGTTTCGTCGAGGGGCAGCCGCGAAGTGGTTTCTTCCGGCGCCTTCAGCAAAACGAGGAGAATGGTCGCACTGACCACTATGAAGATGAGATTGAGGACAACACTCTTCCGGCTGAGGGTCATAGGCGATTCCAATGCGAGTGTGACATTTCGAAGGCGCTGAAATTCATCAGGCCGGATCGCAGCGCAAGGGCTGCGACCTCTGCAAGCAGCGGTACAATCAGGCGTCTTCTCGACGTGAACAGGACGATCTGCCGGTGCCGCTGTTGATTATGGATCAGCCTGTTGAGGTCGGAGAGATCGCATGCCGGGTCGAGTATGTAGCGGGCGACCGCTTCGCCGGAAACAATAGCCGGGAATATCCCCTCGCCGGTGAGCCCGGAAGCCAGCCCGGCGGCATCGCCGACCAGAAAGATTCT
>CAYYWK010000516.1:0-2846 GCA_964475345.1 uncultured Desulfobulbus sp. | reverse complement strand
CCAGGGAGCGCCGGTACAGTTTCGGCAGTCTGCTGGCATGAACTTCGCTTCAATTCTCAAAGATATCAGAATATCAATGTGATATATCTGAGTTTCGAATCTCTGTTTCTCATGGAGGCGGGTTTTTGGTCTGGCGGAAAGCCCGCTTTCATGAGAATATCACAGGGAAGTGGCCGGACAGTTTGTGTAACGTCGGGGAATTTTTCAGGGTGCACAAGATGGAAAGAATAGTTGCCAAGTTCGGGGGTTCCAGCGTCGCCGATGCTGAGCAGTTCAGGAAGGTGGCCGCCATCATGGCGGCTGACAGCCGACGCAGGATCATGGTGGTCTCGGCTCCCGGCAGGCGTACTGCCGATGAGGCCAAGATCACTGACCTGCTCTACCTCTGCAATGACATGGCTGCCATGGCCACTGCCATCGATCAGCCGTTCGGCGTGATCGCCGATCGCTTTACCGGCATCGCCGCGGCACTGGGCATTGCCTCGGGGATCAAGGAGTGGCTGGAAGAGCTGCAGAGGGAGCTGGAGCAGGGCTGCTCCCGCGATCATGCCGCCTCGCGGGGGGAATACCTGTGCGCCAGGCTGATGGCGGAGTACCTCGGCGGCGAGTTCGTCGATCCGGCCGATCACATCGTCCTGCTGGCCAACGGCACCGTCGATCCCGTCAGCTACCGCAATTTGGGCGCCCGTCTCGCCGACGCCGGCAGGCTCTTCGTCATCGCCGGCTACTATGGCCGCGACCGGCAGGGGAATATCGCCACCTTCTCCCGCGGCGGCTCGGACATCTCCGGGGCGATCGCCGCCCGCGCGGCCGGGGCGGTGCTCTACGAAAACTGGACCGACACCTCCGGCATCCTGATGGCCGACCCGCGGATCGTCGACCACCCGGCCAGCATCGGGGAAATCTCCTTCCGGGAAGTCCGGGAGATGTCCTACATGGGGGCCAGCGTCTTCCATGACGAGGCCATCCTGCCGGTCCGCGAGGCCGGGATCCCGATTGCCATCCGTAACACCAACCGGCCGGAAGACCCAGGCAGCCGCATCGTGGCGCAGCTCAGCGCCGAGACCCTGGGCGCAACCGAGATCGCCGGGATCAGCGGCAGGACGGACATGACGATGTTCACCATCGAGAAGTCGCTGATGAACAGGGAGAAGGGGTTTGCGCACCGCCTGCTCGGCATCTTCAGCCAGCACGATATCGGCGTCGCCCACTGCCCGTCGAGCATCGACTCGATCAGCGTGATTGTCGAAGACCGCGAACTGCGCGGCATGGACGCCCTGGTTCTGGAAGACATCGAGCGGCAGCTGCAGCCCGACCATGTCGGCATCGAAAAGGACCTGGCCCTGATCGCCGTCGTCGGCGAGGGCATGGCCCGGACGGTGGGGATCGCGGCGAAGATCTTCGCCGCGCTGGCCGGGGCCGGGGTCAACGTGCGGATCATCAACCAGGGGGCCTCCGAGATCAACATCATCGTCGGCGTCGCGGCCGACGATTACCGGCGGGCAGTGCAAGCGCTCTACCGGGCGTTCGGGCCGGGTGCGGCCCGGTCGGCCTGATTGCCCTTCATTGTCCGGGTAAGCCGGGTGCGGCATGGTGAGGAGTGATGCAGCGGATGTGTCGCCTGCGCAGGAAAACACAAGGCGGCCCAGGAAAATTCCGGGGCCGCCTTGTTGTGACGCGTCTTGCTGAGGGGCAGTCCGTCGTGCTTACTGGACCCAGATGTTGCCCAGGCTGTTTGCCTCGACGGTGAGGTTTTCCCCGGCCGATGTGGCGAATTGACAGCGGCCGGCATTTGTCGCCATCCCCCGGGAGTTGAACTGGGTCTGGTTGCCGGGGAAGGTCACGTTCTGCATGGTGATCGCCGCCGGGATGGTGACGCTGACGATCTCCTCCTCGCCGGCGTCGAGGGAGTAATCCTCATTCGTGTCGAGAAAGATCTGGTACGACCCGCCGGCGCCGGGGTTCATCAGCACCGAAACGGCTTCACCTTCGCGGATCGCGGTGATCCTGCCCCGCTGCATGTCGGCCAGAAAGCCCCTGGCGGCCCCCTGCATCTGCCTCTCCGTCCGCCAGCCGATCATGTTGATAATCGCAATCGTGCTGAGGATGCCGATTATGGCAACGACCACCACGACCTCGATCAAGGTGAATCCTGATTGGCGTGGCGGGGAATTCCGGTTTTCTTTCATTCTGTGCCTCGGTTCCTGCGGGGGTCGATTGCCCATCAGTTCTGATAGACGCCATCCTTGAGAATAATTTCACCCTGGTGAGGTGGCGGGCTGGCCTGCTGTTCGGCAGGTTCGCCGTTTTCCGCGGAGGCGGTCTCGGGTGCGGCTTCTTCTGAATAATAGGCGCGGGAGTGCTCTTCCGCCAGTTCTTTCGTCGAAATCCAGATCTTGGTTATCGTCGTGGTGTTTTCGAGATAATAGAAATCGACGTACATCCCTTCCTTGAAGGATGACTGTGAGTTCAACCCTCCGCTGGCATCACGGAATATGGCATCGGGGGCGAAGGTATACTGCGTGTCGTTGATGGATATGCCGGTGATGACCCCATCGGCGTTCAGGGAGACCTGGTCGATCAACCCCTGGAATGGCAGCGATGTCCAGGCGATCAGGTCCCCGTGGATATCGTAGGCGTCTTCGGCGTGCCCGTGCCCCAGGGACAGCGACAGCAGCAGCAGGACGGCCGAAATGGTGGCAATGAAGCGGTTGATGCGTAGCATTTGTGTATCCTCCGGTGGATGTTCCGATGCGGTTATTGCCAGTCCAGTTCACGCCAGTATCTGATCGGCAGGCCATAGCCGGTCGTGCCCAGCGAGCCGATGCCGGAATCCTCCCTTGAAT
>CAYYWK010000515.1:0-2852 GCA_964475345.1 uncultured Desulfobulbus sp. | reverse complement strand
TGTCATTCGGCGTTGTCCCTCCGAATCGACATTGGGCCGCCCTGCAACCCAGATCCAGCACTCCTGCCCATCGGCGCGGCGAATCCGGCACTCGAAGCTCCAGCCATTCCCTGTCTCAATGCCCTGCCGGATGCTCTTCTCCACGAATGTCCTGTCTTCTGGCAGGACGTGGTCGAGAAACATCTGCAAGGTCCACTGCGGCAGCATGTCCGGGTAGCCGAAAATACGGCTGTGCTCGAAAGAGCGGTACGCCGACTGATCCTCCAGATTAAGGTCCCATGCCCCGATGTGGCACGTCTCCAGTGCAAACCGCAATCGCTCGTCGCCTTCGCGCAGAGCCTTCTCGCTCGCGTACAGCTCGGCCTCGGCCCGTTTGCGTTCGCTGATGTCGACGAGCGTCACGACGATCCCGTCGATCGCCCCCTCGGTGGTCCTGTAGGGAAGAACGCGCATGATGAAGCTGTGGCCGTCCCTCACGGATCGCACTTCGCGCTCAACGGGCGAGAGATGCTCGAGGACCGAGGCGGCATCGAGAGGCAGCTTCGCCAAGTCGATAATGTTGTCGAAGTTGCGGATCAACCGGCCGACATCCGCCGGGCCCAGCTGGAACAGCTCCGCCATGGCCGGAGAATAGCGCCTGATCGACAGTTTCGGGCAGAGAAAGAAGGTGGCGATCCCGGAACTGTTGAGCAGGTTTTCCAGGTCGCTGTTGCTCTGGTCCAGCTCTTCCATTTTCCGCTGCAGTTCGGCGTTGACCGTGACCAGTTCCTCGTTGGTGGACTGCAGTTCCTCGTTGCTGGACTGGAGTTCCTCGTTGACGGTCATCAGTTCTTCGTTGGCCAGCATGAAGCGCTCGTTGGACTCCTCCAGCTGCTCGCTGGTGGACTGGAGCTGCTCGCTGGTGGCCCGCAGCTGTTCTTCCAGCTGGCGGCTCAGTGAATTCCGAAAGGAGGCGTCGGGGGAGGGTTCGGTCCCGGCCTGCGGCGCCTGTTCGACTGCCGGCTGCGAAGCCTGCTCAATGATGATCAGGACCTGCCTGTGTGAGAGGTGCGGCTCATGGAGCGGGACGGCGATGAGATTCACGGCGGTCTCGCCGGCACCGCTCTCCAACTGGACACCTCGGTAGACAGTCTCTTGCTGGGTGTTGAAGGCCTTGTAGGCGGCAACCCTGAGCGCCGGCCGCAGCTCTTCCCTGGCGAGCTTCAGCAGGTCCCGGGTTGGTTCTCCCTCGGGGGTGATCAGGTATCTGCCTGCCTTCCCAGAAAAATGGACGACCTCGTTTCTTTCGTTGATGATGATTCGGGCCGGGGCATAGCGTTCCATCAGCAGCTTGTCGACGAGCGCGTTCGTCGCCGTTTTGTCGGCGTCGACGGGGCGGCTGGGATATCCGCCGATTTCGGTAAACTTGCGGACAGGGCCTGAGAAGGGGAGCAGCGCTTCCGCCTGGCGGTTCGTCCCCTGCCGGACAAAGATCTTCCATTTCGTGTCGAGCGGGGCGAGCAGGTCGCCGTGCTGGCCGATTGTCTCCGCCGAGCCCAGGAAGAGAACGCCGCGCGGATTCAACACCTGGTGAAACAGCGGAATCAGCAGCGTCTGAATGTCGGGGTTCAGGTAGATCAGGAAGTTGCGACAGACGAGGAGGTCGAGACGGGAAAAGGGCGGGTCCTTGATGATATTGTGCTGAGCGAAGACGATCATCTCCCGCAGCTGCTTGCTCACCTGCCAGCCCCCGGCAATTTTCGTGAAGAAGCGCTGGAGCCGCTCCTCGCCCGCGTCCGCTGCGATATCCTCCGCATAGATGCCCGACCTGGCTCGGGCAATGGCCGCCTCGTCGAGATCGGAAGCGAAGATCTGGGCCTGTGCCTGCAGGTTTTCCCGCTCCAGGTGCTCACAGATCAGCATGGCCACCGAGTAGGCTTCTTCGCCGCTGGCGCAGCAGGCATGCCAGATCCGCAACGGCTCGTCGGCTCTGCGGCTGGCGAAAAGGCCCGGAATGACCTTGTCGCGGAGGACAGCGAAGGCATCCCGGTCGCGGAAGAAGGTGGTCACGCCGATGAGCAACTCCTGGCAGAGGAGATGCGATTCGTTCGCAGCTTTCTGCAGCAGCTTGAGATAGTCACCGAAGCGTTCGAGATCGTTCAGGACCATCCGGCGCTTTATCCTCCGAAGGACGGTGGTTTTCTTGTAGGAGCTGAAATCGTGACCGGTCCTGTCCTGCAGCTCGGCAAACAGAGCGTGCAGTTCTTTATCGGTGGGAACGGCGGGGAAGGCATTCTCGCTTACGATCTTGGCGAGTTGCCGGGCAATGTCATTCGCCGGAAGGACCCAGTCGACGGCGCCGGTTTGAATGGCGCTGAGCGGCATTAACGGGTTGATCGCCGTCTGCGGCTCCTGGGCCAAGACCACTCCGCCCAGTTCCTTGACCTGCCTCGCACCCTCGCTGCCATCGGCCCCATACCCGGAAAGGATGACCGCGATGGCCTTTTTCCCCCGATCTGCAGCCAGCGAAAAAAGGAAATGATCGATCGGGTTCCGTGAAGCAACCTGCTCTTCAGGGGGATGAAGCCGGAATCGACCGTCGCGCAAAGACAGGGAGGCGCCCGGAGGGGGCACGAAAACGGTGTTGGCCGAGAGCGGCATGCCGTCTGCTATCGGGCATACCGGCATCGCGGTGTGCTTGCCGAGGATGCCGGCCAGCAGCGAAGGGGCTTCCTGGGGGAGATGCAGGATCACCACGAAGGCACAGCCTGTATCACCGGGAAGGGTCGAGAAGAACTGCTGCAGGGCCTCATGACCACCGGCCGAGGCGCCAATGCCGACCGTCGTCGCGACGCCAGGGGCTTCACTCCCCG
>CAYYWK010000514.1:0-2857 GCA_964475345.1 uncultured Desulfobulbus sp. | reverse complement strand
AAGGACCTGTAAAAACACGAACTCATCAAAAGCCGGTTGTATCCGTGAGGGTAGGTGAAAAACTTCCCGGGAAACCGGATGACCCCCTCCCCCCTCAAAAATCCCGCCGGCACCGCCATTTCCGAGGGAACGATAAAAAAGCGCTGATGCCTGCCGAGAATCTCCCTCGAAACCCGGAGCGAAATCTCCTCGTCCTCCGTGAGAGGAAGCCGGTGCAGGGGAATTGCAACTGCAGCCGGATTCACAATTTTGAGAGAACCACAAGAATGCGCGCGGAAAACAGGTCCGGGAAATATCCAAGAGCCCGGTCCACCACGGAGAGGAATGGAATGGCAAAATCCGGGAACAACTGAGGTCCCCGGAAACCACCTGACCCGAGATAGGTGAAGGAGGTGATACGTTGAATGGATTCCACTTTCCAACCCTCCAGAAGGGCCGGAATCTCCCGTTTGAGGAACACCCTGTGCGCTGCGGACTGGGCTGCAAAATATCCTGTTCCGTTTTTGCTCTCAAGCGGCACAGGCGCCTCCGGAAAGCGGACATTCAGTCCGAGCGGTTCATGGTGACATAACCCGTAGACCAGCCGTCCAATGAGGCTCATGGCGGGATCCATGATAATCATCCGCCCGCCGGGCACCAGAACACGCCGGGCCTCGGCCATGGCGTTGGCCGGATACTGCAGATGGTGCCAGACATCAAAGAGGATGATGTTGCTGATGCTCGCGTCTGGAAAATCCAGCTGGTAGGCGCTTTCCATCCGATCCAGCCAGGGATTGGGGAACAGGTCGGATGTGATGCAATCCGGAATGAACTCCTTGATATTGCCCATTCCGGATCCCAGCTCCAGCTTCATCCCCACCAGATCCGGATTCAGGCAATCGGCTATCAGCCGATAGAACCCCGCGTAGGCATTTCGCAGGGATTTCTTCTTTTCCCAGGATCGCCGGTTTTCGTGAATTTCCGTATTGTGCTGATCGAGGCTTGTTCCGCTTCCGGCGCCAGAGTCGTCGGGCCTATCGGACTGTTGATCGGTCGTTGTCATTCAGGGAAAAAGGTTTCAAGGCGGAAAAATCGAAGGCGGTCGTCATCGGATGAATCAGTCCGCGCGCCGGATTTCAATGCTTTTGAGAGATTGACGGCCAGCTTCGCCTCCGGTCCCGATGCGCAGGCTGGTGGACTCGCCCGTCAAAGGGATTTCATAAAACAGGATGTTGTCACCACGCCCGCATTCGGCACCGGCGACCCCCTCCTTCGATCCGGCTGCGGTTCCGTCCCGGTAAAAGACCTGCTGGGTCCTCGGTGAGGGAACGCTAAGCTCCATTCTGAGATAAGCCTTCTGCTTGTTATTGTTGGAAAATGGCGGGACCAAAATCGACGGCGGGGTGTCCGGCTCGACCACAAAGTCGCCCGGCAAACCGCCTGACAGCATTTTTACCCGGCTTGTGGGAGCAAGCGCTTCGTCCGGAGCTGATGCGGAGGCATGATACGCGACATCGCGGGCGGTGTCGAAGCCTGCCTCCAAATCCCGCCACCGGTTGTTCTCGTCGTAAAACTCTTTTCTCCAGTTGAAGGAGTCCGCCATCCTGAAAAATGCCCGTTTCAATTTATTGCGGTCCACGACCTCGATCAAAGAGAGTCCGGAGAATGAGGTCTTCCTGACGCCGTCATCGCCGGTCAGGTCCTTCAGAAACTGCTTTAAAACGAGCATTTCCTGCCAGATGTCTGCGGCACGTCCGCCCAGCGGAGCCAGTGAAATTTCCTCGGCTTCGTTCACAAGAATGAAGTCGGCGCAGCAGAGTTGCTCCCCGGAGATCGTGGCACCTTTTGCCCACGGAAAAGGATGCAGGATTTTGAAATGGCTTCCCGTCAGGTTGGCGAGTTCCAGAAACGATTCGACGAATGCCGTTCCCATGGCGGCTCCTGCGGGATCCGGGGCGAACACGGCGACAATTCCCTCACGTGTTTTAGCCTCCGACTTGAGAAACTTCCCCGCAGCCACCGCGTTTTTGTATCCGCCGCTGGTGAGATTGATTCCCAGAAATACCTGAAGGTCCTTGGATGGCGCCCCATGGAGAAGAACGATGAGCGGAAAAAGAGCCAGGGCACCAAAACAGAGCGCAAGCAGGTTCTTGTGGGCTTGTTTGATCGAGGCGGTCATCAGGCCCCAGACGGGGTTCCCCACGCCGATGACACACATCAGGATAAATGGGAACATGTAGCGGTCCAGGGGGCCCGCCATTTTATACCACCAATAGAAGCTGCAAAGCAGCGCTCCCGCGGAGAGGAGGATCCGCGCCGTCGCCGTGGAAACGAAGGCTTTCCGCTTGAGGATCGAAAGGAGCAGGGCGGCCAGTCCAACAAGAAGAAACACCGTCAGCCAAATGTATCCGACACTGCGGTTCGCCAGAATTTTCAGGGGCGCGAAGGAAACCGTCGAATACATGTCCAGAACGATGCTCTGCGCCTCTTTTGCCCATTCGATGTTCGCGTTCGAAAGGTAGGGCGAAGTGAAGGCGATCCCGGCAAAAAAGAGCGGGAAGACAAGAACGAATGGAAATGTCCGGAGCGCGTATCTCCCGGCCAGGGATTTCTGCTCCCGGTCATGCCGGAAGCTCCACAGCCGGAAAGCGATTTCCCCGATCCAGAAGGCCGTGACAACGAGGGTGACCAGGATTCCCGAGGGTTTGATCCAGATCGTGTAGCCCGCCAGCGCAAGGCCCAGCGCGGTTTGCGGCGCACTCCTCCTGTCCTGCCCCAACAGAACGAGAGCGAGAGCGAGGGCTGCGACGGATGCGACCAGAGTATCCTGCAAACCCCAGTATCCCATGATGATCTGCTCATTGTATTCCATGTTGAA
>CAYYWK010000513.1:0-2858 GCA_964475345.1 uncultured Desulfobulbus sp. | reverse complement strand
CGCGGCGGAAGCGGCCCCGGAGTCGGCCGCCGAGCCGGTCGAGCGGCTCCTGCCGATGCTGACCGACCGCATGCGGAACGGGTCCGACGCCCTGGCCAAGCGAACCGCCCTCGAAAAGCAGCTTGCCGAGGAACCCCTTCTCCCGGGCATGGTCGAGGGCGATGCGCAGGCGGTGGACCGCCTGCGGGTACTCGGCCCGGATATAGACGTAGCCGAGGCTGGCCCCGATGGCATAGGCGGTGATGATCATACCCTCGACCACCGCGTGGGGATTGCCTTCAACCACCGAACGGTCCATGAAGGCCCCGGGGTCCCCCTCGTCGGCGTTGCAGATGACGTAGCGCTGGTCAGCCTCGTTGGCAGCGCAGAGGCTCCATTTCAGCCCGGTGGGGAATCCTCCGCCGCCGCGGCCGCGCAGCCCGGAGTTCTTGACGGTGACGATGACCTCCTCCGGGGTCATCGTGGTCAGGGCTTTTTTTGCGGCGGTGTAACCGTCGACTGAGAGGTAGTCGTCGATGGACTCCGGGTTGATCTTGCCGAGGTCGTGGAGGATGACCTTGGTCTGGTTATCGTGAAAGACATGGTAGTCATCGCCTGCCATCCACTCTTGGACGGGCTTGCCTCCGACCACGTGATCCTTGACCAGGCGCTTGACCATTTCCGGCTGGATGTACTGGTAGGTGGAAACCTCACCGTCAACACCGATGTCGACCAGCACGTCCTTGGCGCAGAAACCGCGGCAGCCGACCTTGTGCAGTTTGCAGCGGCTCTGCACGGTGGCGTTATCGATCCCGGCTGCGGCAAATTCCTCCTCAAACGCCTTCATCACCATCTCAGCACCTGCCGCAATGCCGCCGGTGCCCATGCACACATTGACAATTATTTCGCCATTCACGGTGTTATTCCTTATAGGTTTTGAGGGTTTTGGCCATCTTTTCAGGGTTCATCTTGCCATAGACCTTCTCGTTGATAACCACGACGGGGGCGATACTGCAGGCCCCGACACAGTTGACGGTCTCCAGAGTGAACAGCATGTCCTTGGTGGTGACCTTGTCATCGGCAAGCTTGAGGTCATCACGGATCCGCGAGATGATCCGCGGCGCCCCCTTGACATGGCAGACCGTGCCGGAACAGACAGTGACGATGTTCTTGCCGCGGGGCGTCAGGTGGAACTGCGAATAGAAGGTGATCACCCCATAGAATTGAGAGGCCGGAATGTTGGTCCTCTTCGAGAACCAGTACACCGAGTCTTCCTGGACATACCCGAACGCATTCTGGATTTCCTGAAGCACGGTGATGATATTGTCACCGTGCGCCACAGTCTTCTGATAGATACCTTCCAGCACTTCTTCCATCTGAGTTTCCATTTCCGTATGCTCCAGCTGAAGATTATTCGAAAAGCTCACTTCACCGAGAAAAGCGTTGTCTGACACGACATAAACAGCGGATGGCCACCGTCGCCGGTGAACGCAAGCACCACCACCCGCCCGGGAAAAGCTGGGCAGCGCCGCGCATGCCGGCAGTCAGGCCGGCCTGGAACAAGACATCACAGATCAACGGGGAACCGTTACTTTCTGTCAAACCGCCGCACCTCCCAGAAAGGTATCAGTCGATCAACAGCGTACACCAGCAACTTGAACAGCAGGGCACCACTCGGCATGCTCCGGGAAAGTCCCTTCCCATGCAGGCAAGCAGCGAGGTACAGGCAAAAGGCGACAACAAAAAAAAACACCGAAAATATCCTGGAACAACAGGCAGGGATCAAGAATACCCACAATCCAGTGTTCCTGACATTTTCCTGTCAGACTGTATCGCGTTCTGGAACAAAGGTCGAGAAAGAAAACCAGCCCCAACCGAAAATCCTCAGGCATCTTTTCGAGGGTTTTCCGTGCTGCGACAGGATAATCGTCAAGGCATGCCGGACAGGCAGACAGGGTGCCGAAAAAGAATGGCGCAAGGCGTGCGGCAGGGCCTCTTTTATATTGTATATCCGCACGTCTCCCGTTAGACTGATTGCCGTGTCGGACTTTTCACCCCCTCTCACTTTCACCAAAGGAATACGCCATGAAAATCGCCCTGGACAAGAATTTGGTAGAGTTCTCACCGGAGAATGAACAGGAAGTGAACGAACTGAACGCCCTCTGGAGAGTCGTCGTCGATTGCGTCAAATTCAACAAGAAGCTGGTGCCGGTCGGCGAATACCTGCCGGGTGAATCCAAAATCGCCCGTTTTGCCATCGAGGACTGAGTTTCACGCGGCCGGCGGTGGCGCAGGAACAGACGCCCCCGCCCGTATCGCACGCACCACAATCACACCAGCAGCGGCAGACACTTTCCAACCCCCGACACCGCAACAGCGGGTTGAATATCCGTAACGGGTATCGGGCAGCGACGCCGCGTTTGCTGAACCGACCGCAGTACGCTGCAGTACGAACGAGTATCGCATGGCCTGATTGACCGAAACCGAGTTCCGTTAACCGTTAACACGAATGAGGGTATAGGGATTTGTCATGAATTTCACTCTGCTCCTGACGGTAGCCATCTCTGTCTGTCTCATCGGTATTCTGCTGCGTCTGTATGTCTGGGTGTCACAGGGCATTCATCCGCCATCCGTGACAGTCAGCCTGCCCGAACGCCTCTCTGCGGCAGGCCGCGCCGCGGCGGGGGCGATTTTCGGCCCCCGCCTGATCACCACCCTCAAGTCGCTGGTCCTCGATCTGCTGCTGCAGAAACGGATCCTCGACAAGAACCTGCTGCGCTGGGCTGCCCATGGCCTGATCTTTTCGGGATTTCTGCTGCTGTTCTTCCTGCACGCCCTCGACGACCCGTGGAGTCCCCCCAGTTCGTACCGCCGCCAGC
>CAYYWK010000512.1:0-2861 GCA_964475345.1 uncultured Desulfobulbus sp. | reverse complement strand
CTCCATTGGTTCCCTCTACGAGTACGTGACGACCAAGGATGATGTCCTCTATCTCGTCTGTATCGCCATCCACTCCGAGGTCGAACAGGGTCTGCAGGAAGTCCTCGCCAAACCGTTGCAGGGGCGTGAAGCCCTTGCCAACATCATCCGCGAGCACTTCATGGTCTGCAACCGAATGAGCGACCATGTCCTGCTGATGTACCAGGTCACCCATTTTCTGCCCGAGAAGTGGCAGAAGAAGGTGCTCGAGGCCGAAATGCGGATCACCGGCCTGTTCGTCGAAGCGCTGACCGAACTCAAGCGCACCGGCAAACTGCCGCACCTCGACGACGCGACGATCAACCTGATGAGCCACAACATCTCGGTCCTCGGCCACACCTGGGCGTTCAGGCGCTGGTATTTCGCCAAATACTTCACCATAGACCAGTATATCGAACAACAAACCGAATTCATAATGTGTTTTCTGGATAAGAAGAAAGGCTGATACGGTCCCGACTCGTCTCTTTGCCCCCGCAACCCGTACGACGCTCCCGCTCCGCCTCCCGCCGATCTTCTTCTCCCGCAATCATCGCCAAGCGCATCCCGGCCAGGTTTAGATCCTGGGGTCTAGCGCCCCCGATCAACAAGGAGAGCATATGAGCACCGAGTCCACCTCCCAGCAGCTGCACAACAGTATCCGTGTCATCACCGCCACCTCGCTGTTCGACGGTCACGACGTGTCCACCAACATCATGCGGCGAATCCTCCAGGACTCGGGCGTCGAGGTGATCCACCTCGCCCATAACCGCTCGGTACAGGAACTGGTCGACACCGCGATAGAGGAAGACGCCCAGGGCATCGCGATGTCGAGCTATCAGGGTGGCCACATGGAATCCTTCAAGTACATGATCGATCTGCTGCGCGAGAGAAACGCCTCGCATATCAAGGTCTTCGGCGGCGGCGGCGGGGTTATTGTCGCCGACGAGATCAAGGAACTCGAGGCCTACGGCGTAACCAAGATCTACTCCCCCGAAGACGGCGCGGCGATGGGCCTGCAGGGAATGATCGACCATATGATCAGCCATCTTGATTTTTCCACCCTCCCCTGTCACAACCTCAATGTGGACAGCCTGCGCAGCGCCAACAAAATGGTCATTGCCGGCTTCATCACCGCCGTCCAGCAGTTCAAGGAAGGCAGAACCGAGGGGCTTGAAGGCCTGATCGACCGCATCCGCCCGCTGGCTGAGAAAAACAATACCCCGGTCATCGGCATCACCGGCACCGGCGGGGCCGGCAAATCGTCACTGACCGACGAGATCATCCTGCGGTTCCTCCACGACATGGAGGATCTGACAATCGCCGTCATCTGCTGCGACCCCTCGCGGCGCAAGACCGGCGGGGCCCTGCTCGGCGACAGGATCAGGATGAACTCCATCGCCACCTCATCCCGCGTCTACATGCGCAGCATGGCCACCAGGGAATCCTCCACCGAGATCTCCGAGGCCCTGCCCGAGGCGATCATGGTTGCCAAGGCGGCGGATTTCGACCTGGTCATCGTCGAGACCGCCGGGATCGGCCAGGGGGATTCGAAGATCACCGATCTCGCCGATATCTCTGTCTACGTGATGACCAGCGAGTACGGGGCTCCTTCGCAGCTGGAGAAGATCGACATGCTCGACTACGCCGACGTCATCGTCGTCAACAAGTTCGAGAAAAAGGGCAGCGACGACGCCATCCGCGATATCCGCAAGCAGGTGCAGCGCAACCGCAAGGCCTTCAGCACCAGGCCCGAGGAATTCCCGGTCTACGGCACCATCGCCTCAAAGTTCAACGACGACGGCGTCACCGCCCTCTACCATGGCATCATCGACCTGCTCAACGGCAAGCGGGGCTGCGGCTTCAAACCCTCGCTGCCGCGGCCGGCCGGCAAGAGCTCCTCGTCGAAGGCGATCGTCATTCCGCCTGAACGCACCCGCTACCTCTCGGAGATCACCGAAACCATCAGGCGCTACCACAGGGAAACCGCCGAGCAGGCCGAAAAGGTCCGCCAGCGCTGGCATCTGCTCGAGAGCGCCGATCTGGTCGGCGACACCACAGGCGATTCCGCCGAAAGCCTCGCCGCAGGTCTGCGGCAGCAAGCCGACGCGATCTCGGCGGGGATACGGCAGCAGACCCTCGAGCTGGTGCAGTCCTGGCCGGCCGTCCGCAAGGCCTACACAAGCGACGAGTATGTCTACTCCGTCAGGGGCAACGAACTGCGGGTGCCGCTCTTTACCGAATCGCTGTCCCATCTGCGCATCCCGAAAATATCGCTGCCCAGGTTCAAGGACCCGGGCGATATCTTCGACTGGATGCGCCGCGAGAACCTGCCCGGCTGCTTCCCCTTCACCGGCGGGGTCTTCCCTCTCAAACGGACCGGCGAGGACCCGACCCGGATGTTTGCAGGAGAAGGCGGGCCTTTGCAGACCAACCGGAGGTTCAAGCTGCTGTCGGAAAACTACCCGGCGAAACGGCTTTCCACCGCGTTTGACTCGGTGACACTCTACGGCTGGGATCCCGACATCAGACCGGACATCTACGGCAAGATCGGCACCTCTGGTGTCAGCATCTGCACCCTCGACGACGTCAAGCTGCTCTATGACGGCTTCGACCTCTGCTCGCCGACGACCTCGGTATCGATGACGATCAACGGTCCGGCGCCGATCATTCTGGCGATGTTCATGAACACCGCCATCGACCAGCAGGTCGAGCACTTTACCAGCGAGCGTGGCCGTCAGCCCGACGCCGACGAACTGCTGCAGATCCGCGCCACCGTCCTCGGCAACGTCCGCGGCACGGTCCAGGCCGATATCCTCAAGGAGGACCAGGGCCAGAACACCTGC
>CAYYWK010000511.1:0-2866 GCA_964475345.1 uncultured Desulfobulbus sp. | reverse complement strand
CGGCGATACCCGCTGGGGGGTGCTCAGCCTGCTGCTCCTCTTCGGCATCGGCGCCCTGCTGCTCCTGCGGGTCAAGGACAGGGAGTGAGCCCTGCGACGGCCTGGCGGCAGGGATACCGGATATCGCCTCACCTGCGTCAGGAGAAATGCAAGAAGGCTGCGGATACCCACCGGAAGGTCACTTCTTCCTGTCGTAGAGCACCCGCTTCTGCGCTCTGCGTCTGAACACCATGACAAGCAGTTTCAGTGCCACGGCATAGGTCACTAGACCGCTGACAATGCCGACGATCATGCTGCCGATCACCAGTGGTACGAGTATTTCCTGCCCGAAACTGACCATTGCCAGCAGCTGGTCCTTGATATCCCAGAGCTCAAAACTGGTCAGCGTCCGTCCGAGACCGGCAAACATCGCCGAAACTTCGGAAATCGGCGGACCTTCCCAGAAATGCACGCCGATCAGGTAATTGAAGGTGTAGACCGGGGCGACGGTCACAGGGTTGGTGATCCATACCGGGACAATCGCGGCGGGCCTGTTCAGCCCCAGCAGCGTCGCGAAGAAGATCGCCAGAAAGAACTGGATGCCGACCGTCGGCGTGAAGGCGATGAACATGCCGAGCCCCAGCCCGCCGGCAATGGCCCGGGGCGAGCTGCGCAGCTTGAAAATCCAGCGGAGCAGCGGGCGGATGCGGAAAAGAGTGGTTTTGAAGGGGGATCTCTGCTGGGTTTGCATCGGCTATTTCATTGACTGCTGCGGCACCTGACGCTGCGAGGAAGTTCCAGGACGACAATGGAACCATGGATTGTCCTCCACGCACATACTATACGACCTCTCGAGACAATCGTTCAAAAAAAATCACCGCATTGCCACACAGCCATGGCGGAAGACGAGGGAAACCACCATGGAATTGGGGGTTGAGGAGAATGCAGAATTCCCGTACACTCCCTGTACATTCAGGTTGCCGTCCCGCCTCGTTGCACACCCGCTCCACAACTGCCGACGCGTCGCAGACATGCCGGGACTCCATACCGGGTGCTGCCGTGTCGGGCATCGACAACACTCCTGCAAGAGACCCCATGAGAAAAATCCTTATCCAATTCGCCCACCCGGCGGTGGCCAGATCAAAGATAAACAAAACCCTTCTCGCGGCCGTTACAGGTCTTGACGATGTCACCATCAACGATCTGTATGCCGCATACCCGGATTTCCTGATCGATGTGCACAGGGAACAGCAGCTCTGCGAAAAGCACGATGTCATCATTTTTCAGCATCCTTTTTACTGGTACTCGACGCCGTCGATCATGAAGGAATGGCTCGATCTGGTGCTCGCACATGGCTGGGCCTACGGCAGGCACGCCAAGGCGCTCAGAGGGAAGTTCTTCCTGCAGGCCTTGACCGCAGGCGGCGACGATTCAACCTACCGCAGGGACGGCGTCAACGAATTCACCATCGCCGAGCTCACCTCCCCCTACCGGGCCATGGCAAAGCTCTGCAGGATGGAGTGGCTGCCGCCCTTTGCAGTGCTGGGAATCCACAGGGGCCTGCCTGACGAACAGGTCAACGCCCATGCGGAGGACTACCGCCGCGCGGTCATTGCCCTGCGGGACGGTACCCTGGATACCCGGCAGGCCAGGGAGGGCAGATACCTCAACAGCGATCTCCACACACTGATTAGGAGGCCATGAATGGAACACTTCCTCCTCCAGCTCTTCATCTTCCTCGCCGCAGCCGCCATTGCCGTGCCGGTCGCCAAAAAACTGGGGCTCGGCTCGGTACTGGGGTATCTCATCGCGGGGATCATCATCGGCCCTTTCGGTCTCTCGCTTATCGGCGACATTGAAGAGGTCATGCATTTCACCGAATTCGGCGTGGTGATGATGCTCTTCCTGGTCGGTCTCGAACTCAAACCATCTCTGCTGTGGCAGATGCGCACCCCCATCCTGGGGATGGGCGGAACCCAGGTCGTGCTTTCAAGTCTCGTCATCGGCGGGTTGCTGCTGTTTTTCCTGCCCTGGCAGCAGGCCGTCGCCACCGGTCTCATCCTCTCCCTCTCGTCAACGGCGATCGTTCTGCAGACGCTGCGGGAAAAAGGGCTGATGAACACCTCGGCAGGCAGGTCGATATTCTCCGTGCTGCTTTTCCAGGACCTCGCGGTCATTCCGATGCTGGCAGTCCTGCCTCTTCTGGCCACAACCGCCATCCACGATGCGGGGCATCAGCAGTCCGCGCTGTTTGACAGCGGTGCGCTGCCGGGCCATATGCGGAACCTGGTGACCCTGCTTGCCATACTTTTTATCTTCCTGCTCGGCAAGTTCGCCGGCAGGCCGATATTCCGGGCAATTGCCGCGACCCGGGTCAGGGAGGTCTTTGTCGCCGCAGCGCTTGCCCTGGTGGTCGGCATATCGCTGCTGATGATTGCAGTCGGCCTATCGCCGGCCCTGGGGACCTTCCTGGCCGGGGTTGTCCTCGCGGACAGCGAATACCGGCACGAACTTGAAAGCGACATCGAGCCGTTCAAGGGGCTCCTGCTCGGCATATTTTTCATTTCAATCGGGGCAAGCCTCAACTTCATTCTCATCGGCGAGAAGATCCTGCTGATCGCCGCCCTCACCGCCATCCTGCTTGGCTGCAAGTGGCTGATGCTGATCGGTACCGGCTTCGTGTTCAGGATGCCGTCCCCGGAACGGACCCTTTTTGCCATCGCTCTGGCGCAGGGCGGGGAATTTGCCTTCGTTCTTTTTCAATTCGCACGGGTGCACGGAGTGTTGCCGCAGCAGACTGTCGAACCGCTGGTATCGGCGGTGGCAATCTCGATGTTTCTGACTCCCCTGCTCTTCCTCTGCCATGAAAAATTCATCGCCAGCCGCC
>CAYYWK010000510.1:0-2870 GCA_964475345.1 uncultured Desulfobulbus sp. | reverse complement strand
TTCTTGACCGTCGTCGATATCCGCAGCAGCTTGTTGTCGACCAGTTGGAAGATTGTTGCCAGGCTGCCGGTATTGGCGGTGACGTTATCGACGATCTCGTCGGAACCGCTGATCGGGTTGGCCCCGGCGAGGAGGCGCGGCAGGTTCACCTGCTCGGACTGCTGGGTCACCTGATTGACGATGGTGGCAGGCGTTGCATTGAAGGTGTCGAGCATCGGGCTGCCCCAGGCCTGCAGTTCCTTGTCGAAGACCTTGAGGTCGCTCTCCAGCTTGCGGCCGATGGTCTGGTTGTAGGTCAACAGCGAGTTGTAGACCGAGCCGTGAATCTGTTCGAGGGCATTGCGGCCGAGGGAGTTCAGACCGCTCGCCGACATCCGGATGGCATTGCCGGAAATGATCACCGTCGACGCCAGGCAGAGCAGGACGACTGCGATAAAGAGCTTGGTGGTGAATTTCATCGACGTACGATGTGACCCGGCCATGGCAACTCCTTGAGTAATTGTGAAATTCTTCATCTTTTCTCTCAGTTCTGCCAGTATATCACCAAGGAAATTGCCTGGTGAAGGGAAATCGCGCAGATTGAAAAAAACAGCGGACAATCAAGCCAGCCTTGTGCAATCAGCCGCTCTTGTCCAGATAAACTGTTGCAGACGGAAAAGAAGACCGGTGCGGCAGTGTGCCGCCGGGCAACGGCGAAGGCAACTGGCAGCCATCCCTTCCGCGGCCGATTTTGCCCGGTGCCGCCTGTCGTTGCGCTGCGGTTGAATTCGTTTTGCTCTTTGTGTATGTAGAGATGTGCAGCGGGCAGACGCACGCGCAGGCGATATGCCGCCCCGCTGCACCACCGGCGGATATTCCACCGCTACAGTTTCTCGTCAGAACCCCGAAATGACCCATGACCCCGGCCATCAACGCAGCCAGAAAGGCAAAAATCGCCTATACGATTCATGAGTACCGGCACGACCCCGCCGCCGCGTCCTATGGCCTGGAGGCCGCAGAAAAACTCGGGGTCCCGGCGGACCGGGTCTTCAAGACCCTGGTTGTCTGCCTCGAAGACCGGGAGCTGGCGGTGGCCGTCGTGCCGGTGTCCTCGATGCTCAACATGAAGCTGTTCGCCAGGGCGGCCGGTGCCAAAAAATGCGCCATGGCGGCGGCACCCGACGTCGAGCGGGCAACCGGCTATGTCCTCGGCGGGGTAAGCCCCCTCGGCCAGAAAAAAAGGCTGCGGACCATCATCGACAGCTCGGCGGTGCCGCTTGCCTCGATGTACGTCAGCGCCGGCCGCCGTGGGCTGGAGATCGAGCTCAAGCCGGCCGATCTCAAAATCATCACCGGCGCCAGATTCGACGCCATCTGCCAGCCTGGTCAGTGAGGCCTTGAAGCAGGAACAGCCCTGGTGATGAACGTTGTGTTGCAAACAGAACATACGCGTCAGGCAACCAAGCAGCTCCTCCACCACCTGAGGTCATCATGAACATCTTTGCTCTGCCGGGAATCAACCAGAAAACCGAGAAATGGGCGGCAAACCTTCTGCAGGAACTCGCCGCCGCAGACCGCCATCTGACCGTCCAGCACTACGGCCACTGGGATAATGGTGGCGACCAGTGCCTCAATTTCCATGGCGAGGTCGAACGCCTGCAGGGATGCGACATCGATCTGCTGATCGCCAAGTCACTGGGGGTGATGATCGGCCTGATGGCCTGCAGCAGGGACCTGATCCGACCTTCGCAGATGGTGCTGATCGGCACCCCGGTGACGGCCTTTCGGGAGCAGAACATCGATCTGCGGCAACTGGTCTCCGGGATGTCCGGCACCCGTCTCTTCATCCAGCAGTCCCACGACATCGTCGGGTCCTGCGCCAGCCTGCGGGATGAAGTCGGAGAGATCGAGTCTGTCGAGATCATCGAAATCCCCGGCGAAAATCACCAGTACAAGGATCTCAAGCTGCTGGCCCGCCATATCAGGAAACTGCTGTAGGTATGCAGTGCGGTCCACCCCCGGCGTCGGAGCAATTCGATCCGGGCTCTTGAAAAAGTAAGAGAAAAACGACATATTGGTCAATCAGCGGCAGTCCCCGCCCTAAGGCATTCCCCTTTGAGATCCCAAATGGTCGAAAATGACAAAAAATATCAAAGAATTCAAAATCATCCTCGCTGTTGACTCAACCTACATGAACGAATCATTCTGGTCGCAGTTGACCAGCGATTATGCGCGGTTCCTGGCCCGGTCTTTTGAAAGGATGGAGAGCGAAGTCAGCAAGCAGTTCATCTGCTGCACCCGCCAGAACAAGGAAGAAATGATCACCGCCAGTCCCTGGTTTTCCCGCCAGTACAAGGAACTGCAGGAATTCGCCGACGCGGTGCACGGATCCCCCTGTGACTTTGATATCCCGGAGATCTTCCGTTATGCCCTGCAGACGGCGGAACAGACTCCACTGCACGGCCTGGTCATCTTTGCTGCCACCCAGCGGCAACGCGGCAAAGCCAAGGCCGTCGAAAACGAGATCCGCCCGCTGGCCCAGCGACTGAAAGCGCTGGGGGTGACAGTCTTCATCTTCGACAACGCCGACGAATACAACATGGTGTCATCCCACATCAGCAGCCAGTTCGACAAGGCATCGACGTGGGCGAACGGCCTGCATGTCTCCTTCCACTCGGAGAACCTGCGGACCCTCTACGAGTATATGAAGCTTGTCGGGCCGGTTGTCGCCGACGATCTCGCCGCCCTGAAAAAACAGTCTGGCGACCTGATCACCGTTCACGGTAACAACCTGTTCCGGAAATGCATCATCCGGCTTGCATCGGCAGGCAAAAAATAACCGCCAGCGACCGGGCCGCACCACGCCCTCACATCTCTTCCGGGCTGGCCAG
>CAYYWK010000509.1:0-2872 GCA_964475345.1 uncultured Desulfobulbus sp. | reverse complement strand
GTGGACGCATCCAGACCCTTGACGAGTGATGCCGATAATGGTACCTAATCCGGACAGTATCATGTCGGTCCTTGGCATCAAGGCCTGCCTTGCCAGATGCCTGCCGATTCGTAAAAGACCGCATCATCTCGAGACTGTCCCCGGCATTTCTGTAGATTAGCGACCAGAAACAGGTATCAAATCCCGCGATTTTTCCGTTCAGGTATTCGATACTGCTTGCTCTGCTGCATTTCCCGTGAAGGAGCCTTGCTGTGAAGCTGCTCGACCGTTATCTTCTAGGTCAGTTCATCCGATATTTTTTTACCGTCAATGTTGGTTTCGTCGCCATCTATCTGCTGATCGATTTTTTCGAAAAAATCGACAATTTCTCCAGGGCAGGGAAACCATTCGTTCTGGCGATGGAATTCTTTCTGCTGAATATTCCCTTCATCATTGACCAGATCGGCCCGGTTCTGGTGCTGCTCTCCGGCGTGATCACCCTGGGAATTCTCAATCACACCCGGGAACTCAACGCCCTCAAGGCGGGCGGCATTCCACTGAAAACCATCATCAAACCGCTGATCGTCGGCGGGTTCTGCCTGACCCTGCTCTTTCTCGCCGCCGCCCAGTTCCTGTTGCCGAAAACCATCTCGGCCACCAACAATATCTGGTATGAGCAGATCAAGGGCAAGGTGCCGCTCGGCATCCATCGCAACGGACGTTACTACTACAAGGGCAAGGAAGGCTTCTATTCGTTCGAGTGGCCCCACACCGGCAGTTACATCTTCAAAAATTTTTCATATTCCTGCTGGGACGACAAGTACAACATCCGCACCCTGATCAGTGCAGAATGGGCGGATTGGAGCGAAAAGCGCAAGGAGTGGATCGTCAAGGAAGGACAGATCCAGGTCGCCAACGAGGATGGGACGTACTCCGTGCGGAATTTCCAATACTGGCAGATTTCCCTGCCGGAGCACCCCGAGAGTTTTCTCGTCCCCGAGTACCAGTCGGCTGAACTGTCGCTCACCGGTCTGTTTCTGGATATCTTCAAGAAGGAGACAGACCATGAGAAACAGCGGGCGTGGGCAGAGTTCTGCAGCCGCATCTCCTATATATTCCTGGGATTTCCGCTGCTCCTGCTCGGCCTGCCGATCCTCCTCATCTCCTACCAGAAATGGGGCCGTGACCTGTCGATCGCGATCCCCGCCAGCTGTGGTCTGGCCTTCATCGCCTGGGGGGCGTGGGGAGCTCTTCAATCGCTGGCAAGGGCGGATTATATTCCTCCACTGTTCGCTGCGTCGATCATTCATATCCTTTTCGCCGGTCTTGGCATCTACCTGCTGAAGAGGCAGGATATGTGATGAGCGGCGGAACTGATGCCCCTGCGAGGGTTGGCATAGTCGGGATTCCGCCGCTGGCGGTCATCCGCATGCTCGAAGAGGAGGGTGCCCAGGTCCATGACCTGGATGAGCCGATCATCCGCAAGGATATCGAAGCGGCTTCGCCGTTTCTGCCCAGGGTATACTGTGCGATCCTGCGGACCGTGGTGATCAATGCCGTGGGCCTCGACCTGGAACGGATCTACATCGACGTCGGTCCCGGCAAATGTGACTGCGCCCTGCATACTGCAACGATCCTCGCTGACATCCTGCCAGGGACGGCAATCATCCCCACCAGGAACAGCGATACAGTCGACTTCGGCACTCCGCTGTGTCGGACAAGGATGCCGCTGCTTGATCGCCTGCAGGCGATAACCGCCTCGGTGCGGAACTCGCTCCCCCATCCGGATCGTCTGCCATGCCTGCCGGCGGCCGGTTTCTGGGGGGTGCCACCGCGGGATTTTTCCCTGCTGTCCCTCTTCCCCGACACGACCCATATTTACGGCTGGACCCGCTGCATGGAAAACAAGACCCCGGACAACAAGTCCATGGAAGAGCATTTCAACCCGGAAGTGCCGACGGTCTTCTTCGCCCAGTCCTTCTGCGCCAAGACAGCGCTGGCGCAACATCTGGCGGCCCGTCACCCGCGCGGCCTGTATCTCGATTGCGACGTCACCGTCGGCAACAGCGCCAAATCCAAGATCCAGGCATTTCTCGAACTTTCCGGGGTACGCTGTGCTCATCGCTGATTTCGGCACATCCTACATCAAGCTGCTCGACACCGCAGAGGAGAGCGGCGAGCCAAGGATCATCGCTACCCGTGAGTTCAACCGCAGTTGGCGGGTGGATATCGCCACTGGCCATAACGGCAGAAGCTATGCCGACTATTACATCAACGAACTGACGGCGCTGGCCCGCGGCGGCGAAACGCTGATCCGCGATGACAGCTACACCCTGCTGGACTGCGGTAGCCGTGATATCAAGTTCGTCAGGTACGAAAACGGCCAGGTCAAGGACATGGGCTGGAACGCCGAGTGCGGGGCATCAATGGGCTTCACCATCGAGCTGCTTGAGAAATACTATGATCTCGATTTTTCATGCCTCGACGTGCCACCCTCCTCGTTTTCGGTAACCTGCGGCGTCCTCGGCATGAGCCATATCTTCGACGCGGTAATCAACGGCCAGAGCGAATCGGAGGCGGTTGCCCGCTTCGTCAAGGGGATAGCCCTGAATGCCTTCAATTTCGCGGGAAAACCACAAAAGCTCTATCTTTCCGGAGGCCTCTGCGCAAATCCCCTCTTCATTCGCTCTTTCCCCTGCGACCTGCTGCCGCTCGGCCGCTTCGTGCTGCTCGAAGGGTTGAAGACCTCGCTTGCATTGATAAGCGATCGAGGCGATCAATGCTCCTGATTCAACGTCTGCCTGGCCCCAAACCGCAAAATTCAGATGGCCAGGAAATAAAAATCTGATTACCACTAAAACACAGCCACTGTCGTTTTCCGGTTTGGTAGGAC
>CAYYWK010000508.1:0-2878 GCA_964475345.1 uncultured Desulfobulbus sp. | reverse complement strand
GGCTCTGGGGAAGAGATGCCGGGCATGCTGCAACGGCTGATCGGCGAGGACATCAACCTGCTCCGGATACCCGACCCCAACGCCGGCAATATTCTGATCGACCCGTCGCAGATCGATCAGATCCTGGTGAACCTCTGCGTCAATGCGCGGGATGCCATCGGCGACACCGGCCGGATCACCATCGAGACGCAGCGGACTTTCTTCGACCGCGATTTCTGCCAGCGGCATCCCGATGCGCTGCCGGGAGACTACGCCGCGCTGCTGGTCAGGGACAGCGGATGCGGGATGGATGCCGAGACCCGTTCCCACCTGTTCGAACCGTTCTTCACCAGCAAACCGGTGGGCAAGGGAACCGGCCTGGGGCTGGCAACCGTCTACGGCATCATCAGGCAGAACAACGGCTTCATCGATGTCGACAGTGAACCCGGCCAGGGGACGGTCTTCCGGATTTATCTGCCCCGCCATTCGACCGGAATCGTTCAGAAATCCGACATTCAAGCCGTACCTGTGGTGAGGGGGGACGAAACCATCCTGATCGTGGAGGATGAAGCGATGATCCTGGAGATGGCGGTAACGGTGCTCACCGGGCTCGGCTACACGGTCCTGCAGGCGACAACCCCGGCCGAAGCCATCCGTCTTGCCGGAGAAAATACCGACACCCTCGATCTGCTGCTGACCGATGTGATCCTGCCGGAGATGAACGGCCTCGATCTTGCCAGGACCCTGCAAGCAGCCAAACCCGGCCTGCCCAGCCTGTTCATGTCGGGCTACACCGCAGACACCATAGCCCATCATGGCGTGCTGGAGAATGGCGTCCATTTCATCCAGAAGCCGTTCAGCACCGCCGCGCTGGCGATCAAGGTCAGGGAGGTCCTTGACCAGTGACAATTTGCCAGGCCATGACAGCCAACCCCGGCCCCCGCCACAGCCCCCGTACAGCGCTCCTGCATCCAGGCAGCAGGAGGCGCGGATGCTGTCAGGGGCATGGCAGAAGGAGGCCAGCAGGTTCGGCACTACGCACGATGAAACCACCAGCACAGGAAATACCATGAAAGGCGAAGACACCAGAACGATAGTCCTCCAGGCCCTGAGCAGGGTCGCCCCGGAATCGGACCCGGAACATCTCGACCCGGACCTCCCCTTCCGCGACCAGATGAATTTCGACTCGGTGGATTTCGTCAACCTGATGGAACTGCTGCAGCAGGCAAGCGGACGCCGCATACCGGAAACCGA
This sequence comes from uncultured Desulfobulbus sp., assembly GCA_964475345.1. GTDB lineage: Bacteria > Desulfobacterota > Desulfobulbia > Desulfobulbales > Desulfocapsaceae > Desulfoprunum. The sequence goes on along the minus strand of CAYYWK010000508.1, from coordinate 1,645 downwards.
CTACCCCTGCCTCGGCACACTCAACGGATGCATCCGCTACCTCAGCTGAACCACGAACGTCCTCGAACACACCTCCGGCATTTCCCTGCCAGGGGCGTTTTGCTTACAGCCTGAGCGAGACCAGCATGATGCCGGGATCGTCCTTCTCCGCCCTCACCGTGAAACCGAAAGCCCTGCACAGCCGCAGCATGGCCTCGTTCTCCTCCAGCACTTCGCCGTAGATTTCCCGTATGCCGCGGCCGCGTGCATACTCGATGATCCGTCGCAGCAGCATCGACCCAAGCCCCAGGCCGGTCCTGTCATGGCGCAACATGATGGCATACTCGGCCCTTTCGAGATCGGGATCGGCGCTTATCCGCACCCCGCCGTAGAGTTCGGGCTCACTGTCCTGCCCTGGTCCCTCGATCACCAGGGCCATCTCCCGGTCGTAATCGATCTGGGTCAGCCTGGCCGCCTGGTCGTGGGTCAACATGTTCATGGGATGGAGGAATCGCATGCGGATCTCCTCGGCAGTCAGGCTCGCGAAGATCTTCTGAAAGCCGGGTTCGTCCTCCGGTCGAATCGGGCGGATCAGCACCTCCCGGCCATCGGCCAGCCTGAGGTTTTCTTCAAGCTCACGCGGGTAGGGCAGAATGGCCAGCCTGTCCAGGGCCGACCTGTGGCTTGCGGCAACGCGGATACGGGCATCGAGAGCCAGCACCCCGTTTTCGTCGGCCAGCAGCGGGTTGATATCCAGTTCGGCGATTTCGGCATGGTCGCAGACCAGATGGGAGAATTTTACCAGGGTCAGGGCGACGCTATCAAGATCGGCCGCCGGGACGCCCCGGTACCCCTGAAGCAGTCGGAAAATCCTGGTCCTGCTGATCGCCTCCCTGGCAAGCAGCATGTTCAGCGGCGGCAGGGCCAGGACCTGGTCCCCGATCACCTCCACCGCGATGCCGCCCTGGCCGAAAAGGATCACCGGCCCGAAGTGGCTGTCGTCGACCATGCCGACAATCAGCTCCCTGACATTGGCCCGGCGGACCATCGGCTGCACAGTGAATCCGTCGATCCGCGCATCCGGCCGAAGGGTGCGCACACGAGCAAGCATTGCCGCGGCATTGGCCTTGACCACTGCCGGCGTTTCCAGGTTGAGACTGACGCCTGCGACCTCTGACTTGTGGACGATGTCCGGCGACAGGATCTTCAGAGCCACGGGAGATCCGAGCCGGGAGGAAACGCGTTCTGCCTCTTCTGGGGTAGCGGCGGTTTCGCTGCGTACCGTCGGGATGGAGTAGGCTTGCAGCACCGCTGCCGATTCAGGCCCGCTCAGCCAGCTGCGCCCTTCAGACAGCGCCACGCCGATGATCCCCCGGACGCTTTCCGCGTCCTGAACGAAAGCCTCCGGGATGGTGGGCGGCGTTTCCATCAGCATCTTCTGGCCTTTCCAGTACCGCACCATCTGCATGAAACCGCGCACCGCCTGAGTGGGAGTCTCGTAGGTGGGAATCCGCCTGTCCGTCAGCATGCGGCGCGCCGACACTGCCGAACCGTCGCCCATCCAGCAGGTCAGCACCGGTTTGCGGTTGTAGAGGGAAATTTTCTCGTCGATGGTGGTGATTACCGCCTCTGCAGCCTCGGTCGCCGAAGTCACCGCCGTCGGACA
>CAYYWK010000507.1:0-2883 GCA_964475345.1 uncultured Desulfobulbus sp. | reverse complement strand
GCCGGCCGGATCCGCGAGCGTTTCGGGGACGAGGCCCCGGAAATGATCATGCTCAGTTCGGGCGGCGTTCCCAGGGACCGTGCCGCTGAACTGGGCATCCGCTCGGTCCTCTTCAAACCGATCCGCCAGTTCCAGCTCTACGAGGCGCTGGCCTCGATCGTCGCCGGCCGCCGCTATTCGCTGAAACGGACCGAAGACAAGGAAAAGCGGGAAATCCGCCTGCACGGCCGGGTGCTGCTCGTCGACGACGAGCCGATCAACCAGAAGGTTGCCGAGGCCATCCTTCAGAAATTCGGGCTGCAGACTGAACTGGCCAATAACGGCTGGGAGGCGGTGCAGATGGTGCAATCCCGCGACTATTCGCTGATCCTGATGGATATCCAGATGCCGGAGATGAGCGGCTACGAGGCCACCGAAATCATCCGCAAGCGCGAAGAGCAGGAGGGGCGGAAGCGGGTGGTGATCATCGCCATGACCGCCAACGCGATGGAGGCGACGCGCCGCAAGTGCCTGGCGATCGGCATGGACGATTTCATCGCCAAGCCGATCAAGCCCGATGTCCTCGCCGAGAGGCTCCACCCCTGGCTGGGCGTGGCGGTTACGGTCGATGCGGACCAGGCTCCGCAGCAGGCGACGGCTCGGCCTTCGAGTTGGAACCGTGCCAAGGCCCTGGAATTCGTTGGCGGCGACAGCGAACTGCTGCACGACATGATGGGGCTGTTCCTCCAGCGCAATACCCAGCTGCTGCTCCGGGTCCAGGAGGCGATAGGCGCCCGGAGCGCCGACGGCATCTGCGAGGCGGCCCATGCCTACAAGGGGGCGGTGAACCATTTCGCCGCCGTTGGCGTCCGGGAGATCGCCCAGACCCTGGAACGGGCCGGCCGCAACAACCAGCTCGACGACGTCGATGCGCTGTGGGAACTGCTGTTGACCGAGGCCGCGCACCTGCAGGCGGAGCTGCAGCAGGCCTACGATCTGGAGGAAGCCCAGGCGGGGAAAGGATAGCCGGGACGCGCCGGGTCAGCGGGAGCGGGCCAGCACCACCAGGGCGGCGAGGATGACGCCGCCGCCCGCCACTGTCGCCGGGGTCAGCGCCTCTCCCAGCAGCAGGCTGGCAAGCAGGACGGTGACCAGCGGCTCCAGCGTCGAGATCGTCGCCGCATCGGCGGCCCCCAGCCGGGCGAGGCCGGCGAAGAAGCACACCATGGCGATCACTGTCGACACCAGCGCGATGGCGACCACCGCTGCCCAGCCGGCGAAGCCGGCCGGCAGCGCCGGCTGCGTGCAGACCGCCATCGCCGTGAAGACCGCCCCGGCGGAGAGCATCACCACCGTTGCCGCCGGCAACGCCCCCTCAGCCTGCATCAGCCGGCTGCCGACCAGGATGTAGACCGAGTAGATCACCGCCGCCCCGATCCCCAAAAGTACTCCAGGCAGGCTGCCGCTGGCGTCGCCGCCGACGATCAATGCCGTCCCGGCCAGGGCGGCGACCACCGCCAGGGCCTTGGTCCGGCTCAGCGGCTGGCCGAGGAACAGGGCGGCGAATACCGTGACCAGCGCCGGGTACAGGTAGAGCAGCAGGGATACCAGCCCCGCCGAGGCGTGGTTCAAGGCCGAGAAGAAACAGAACGACTGGCCGACATAGCCGATTCCGCCCATGGCGATCAGGATCAGCAGGTTGCGGCCGCGGGGCCAGGGCTGTCGCCGCACGAGCATCAGCGCACTCATCAGCAGGGCCGCCAGCGTGAAACGCAGGGCCAGCACCGCCACCGTTTCCGCGCCGGCGGCATAGGCGCCCTTGATGAAGATCGGCAGGGCCCCGAAGGCGACTGCCGAGAGGGCCACGCAGAGGATGCCGGCCAGCGGGATACCTGCGCCTGTCTGTCTGTTCAGCGGTCGGGGCATGGCCTGGCCTATTGCGGATGACCTGAGGGAAAAAGAGCTCTATGCGTTGCGGCGTCAGCATGATAGCCCAGCCGCAGAAGTGTGCACCAAAAAAGCGCAGCGCGTGCGCACTACTTGGCGCTGCCGCCGTCTGCCCAACAATCTGTTGACACGGTTGCGGGATCGATTATAACACTTGACTGAGCGCTCGTTCAAGTCCGGTGGCGGATACCTGCCGGAGGATCGCCAGGCGATCCGGGCGGACGCTTCCCGCCTGCCGCTGCGGGCAGGGGCGACGGGTTGCTCGACAGGCAGCGAGGCAGATGAAGACGGCGTCCCCGCAGGCTGCGGAAACACGGCCGGCAGCCGGGACCACAATTGCAGGGTGCATCCCGTGCTGCACCCGTAACCAACCAGGAGGTATATGCAGCGTATGGAAAACATGAATGTTTTTTTTGACGTCCTGACACCCGTCCATTTCATCCGCCGATCCGCCATGGTGTACCCGGACAAGACGGCTATTGTCTATAATGACACACGGTACAGTTACCGGCAGTTTTACGAGCGGGTCACCCGCCTCGGCAACGCCCTGCGCCAGGCAGGGATCGAAAAAGGTGACAAGGGGGCCTTCGTCTGTCCGAACACCCCGGCGATGCTCGAAGCCCATTACGCCGTGCCACTGATCGGAGCGGTGCTGGTCAGTGTCAATATCCGCCTGGCGGCAGCGGAAGTCGGCTATATCATCAACCATTCCGACGCGAAGGCGGTCTTTGTCGACAACGAGTTTGCCGCGGTCGTCCAGCCGATCGCCGGGGAACTCAAACAGGTCAGGAAATTCGTCAATATCTGCGACATCAGCGCCGAGCGGCCGCTTGCAGGGCCCGAATACGAGGAATTCCTCGCCGCCGCATCGGCCGACGAGATCACCCCGGCAGTCGACGACGAGTACCAGAACATCACCATCAACTACACCAGCGGCACCACCGGCCTGCCCAAGGG
>CAYYWK010000506.1:0-2888 GCA_964475345.1 uncultured Desulfobulbus sp. | reverse complement strand
CAAGCCGCCGTGACATCGGTCATGGCAACCTGGCCATGCGTGGCCTGATGGCTGTTCTGCCGTCCGACGAGGATTTTCCGTACTCGATCCGGGTTGTCTCCGAGGTTCTCGAATCCAACGGCTCCTCGTCGATGGCCACCGTCTGCGGCGGCAGCATGGCCCTGATGGATGCCGGCGTGCCTGTCAAGGCGCCGGTGTCGGGTATCGCCATGGGGTTGATCAAGGAAGGGGAAAAGGTCATCATCCTCTCCGACATCCTCGGCGATGAGGATCACCTCGGTGACATGGATTTCAAGGTGGTCGGCACCCGTCACGGTGTCACCTCGCTGCAGATGGATATCAAGATCGCCGGGGTCGACCGGACGATCATGGCTTCGGCGTTGGAACAGGCCAAGGCCGGCCGCATCCATATCCTCGGTGAAATGGAGAAGGGGATTGCCCAGGCCAGGGAGGAAGTGGCCGAGCACGCGCCGAAATACTTCGTCCACAAGATCAACCCGGACAAGATCCGCGACCTCATCGGTCCTGGCGGCAAGGTCATCAAGGAGCTTTCCGCAGAATATGACGCCAAGATCGAGGTGGATGACTCTGGACTGGTGAAGATGTTCACTGTCAACGGCACCTTGGCTGAGGCGCTGATCAATCGTGTCCGTGAAATCACCGCCGAGGTCGAGATCGGCGCCATTTACAAGGGTGTTGTCAAGACCATCAAGGATTTTGGGGCCTTTGTCGAGATCCTGCCTGGAACCGACGGTTTGATCCACATCTCTGAGCTCGATGTCAAGAGAGTTGCGAAAGTTACAGATGTCCTCAAGGAGGGCGACGAAGTCGAGGTCAAAGTGCTTGATGTCGACAACCGGGGACGGATCCGGTTGAGCCGAAAGGCCTTGATGGAATAGTTGAACCTACCGAAAATAATGATAAAAACGCCGACCTGAACGGGCCGGCGTTTTTTGTTGGAGGTGTGTGCCATGGAACTGCCGCCACCAGGCAATGTCCAGGAGATACCAGTCCTGTTCCGCTGGCTGCATGCCGACAGGGAGAAGGACCTGATGCTGCCGGCCTATCAGTCCCAGGGTGCTGCCGGGATGGATGTGCAGGCAGCGGTGGATGGGGACTCGGTGCTCAATCCCGGGGAAATTGTGCTGATACCCACCGGCTTTGCCATCGCACTGCCACCTGGCTACGAAATGCAGGTCAGACCGAGGAGCGGGCTGGCCGTGCGCCACGGTCTGACCCTGATCAACAGCCCCGGTACCATCGACAGCGATTACCGGGGGGAAGTCCGGATAGCGATGATCAACCTCGGGTCGGCCCCTGTGATCATCAGGCGGGGCGACCGGATCGCGCAGCTGGTGCTGGCGCCTGTTCTGCGCACCCGCTGGCAGGTGGTCGAGCAATTGGATGCGACCATCCGGGCCGACGGCGGGTTCGGCCACACGGGGGTGTAGGATGCGGTTCTCGGTGCTTGGCAGCGGCAGCAAGGGGAACTGCGTCTATATTGAAAGCGGGACAACTGCCGTTCTGATCGACGGCGGTTTTTCCGGTAAGGAGATCGTCCGCAGGCTCGAGGGTATCGGCCGGGATGCCTCCAGGCTCGATGCCATCTGTATAACCCACGAGCATAACGACCACATCGCCGGGGTGGGAGTCCTTTCGCGGCGATGCCGGCTGCCGGTGCATGCCAATGCCGGCACCTTTGCCGGCGGAGAGGCGGTATTCAAGGACCTCTGGCAGCGCCGGGAGTTTGCAACCGGCGAGGAATTCACGGTCAAGGACCTGCGCATCCGTTCTTTCCGTGTATCCCACGAGACCAGCGATCCTGTCGGCTACCTTGTCAGCAGCGACCGCTGCAGCCTCGGCTACTGCACCGACACCGGCAAGACCACCCACCTGATGCAGCAGCGGCTGTCAGGCTGTAACGCGCTGATCCTCGAGTTCAACCACAACCTGCATCTTCTCAGGAACGGGCCGTATCCGCCGGCCCTGCAGCAGAGGGTGCGCTCGCCGCATGGCCACCTTGCCAATGAGGACGCCGCCGCCTTTCTCAGGGAAATCCTTCATGACAGACTGCAGGTGGTCGTGCTGGCCCACCTCAGCGAAGTTAACAACAAGCCGCAACTGGCTGTGGCTGCGGCAATGGCCGCAATGCCGCCAGGGGCGACGCCGGAACTGACTGTCGCCAGTCAGGACCTGGCCACTGCGCTGATTGCACTACCCTGAACGACAGCCGACGGGAGCGCTGCCGTGGTGAGATACTGGGAGTGGGTATGCGCTGATTGCACTACCCTGAACGATAGCCGACGGGAGTAGGCAGGAAGCCGGCGCAGTCAGCTTTTCTGCTGGCTGACCGCAGTGGCGATGCGCCGGTCGCGGACGACCACCGAACCGGGGATCTCCTTGGCCCGCTTTTTGAGGTCACTGGCGATGGATGAAACCTCGGCAAAGGACTTGATGTGGTGGATCTCGGTGCTGACGATGCCGATTGACAGTGACAGCAGGCCGAATTGCTGGCGATTGCCGGATCTGTCGGTACTGAAGTAGTAGCCCTGGTGGTTCTCCTCTTCCGTGTGGAAGCGATCGAGGGATTTAACGAAGCGGGCGATCAGATCTTCGCAGGCCGCAACTGAATTCTTCGGTCGGGTAATCATGATGAAGTCGTCGCCGCCGATATGGCCGGCAAAGCCGATCGACTGGGCCTCCCACTTCTGCAGGACATCGGTGATGAAGTCACCGACCGCCTTGATCACCCGATCTCCCATTTCGAAGCCATGCCGGTCGTTGAACGGCTTGAAGCTGTCGAGGTCGATGTAGCATACATCGAAGTGAATCGACTGCGACAGCATCTTGGCTATCTGGCGCTGGATGAACTCATTCCCCGGCAGCCC
>CAYYWK010000505.1:0-2890 GCA_964475345.1 uncultured Desulfobulbus sp. | reverse complement strand
ACAGTCTGGAGCCGTACTTTGTCGACCTGAGAACCGGCTGCCCCTACGGCCTCCCCCAGGTCGCCACCTTCCACCAGGCGATGTTCGACCCGCTCAACGAGCGGGTCATGGAACTCTTCCTTGCCGCCGGCTACAGGAGGAACGGCAATTGTCTCTATACGATGCGCTGCGCTGCCTGTTCGGCCTGCGTCCCGATCCGCATCGATGTCCGCGAGTTCCGTCCGAACCGGAATCAGCAGCGGGTGATGCAGCGCAACGCCGACGTGCGGGTGGATCTCGGCTCGCTCGTTGAGGATGTGGAGAACCTCGAAATCTGCAGCCAGTTCCTCGACAGTCGCTATCCCCAGCACAACAACACCGCCGAGGGCTACTACCAGGGCTTCTTTCTCAACACCATCGTCGACAGCAGCAGGATCGAGTTCCGGCTCAGGAAGAGGCTGCTCGGCGCCTCGATCATCGATGTCGGCAGGAACTGGCTCAACGCCGTCTATTTCTACTACGATCCCATCTATTCCCGCCGCAGCCTGGGAACCTTCAACATCCTCACCCTGATCGATTTCTGCCGGGAGCAGGGCATCGACTATCTCTACCTTGGCTACTATATCGCCGAGGTGTCGGCAATGAGCTACAAGAGCGCCTTCAGACCCCACTCACTGCTGGAGGACGGCGTCTGGGTCCGCCATGGATGAGACGCCGCAAGGCCGGCTGAAGGCCTTGTACGGACAAAGGCTTTACTGAATATATTCATGATATCAGCAGATTGATTGAATTGGCCGCCGTTTGACGGGCTGGTCCGGTCTGTGCTATTCTGGAGGAAAGGAGGTTGCCGTGGCTTTTTGAAGTGGTGTTCCAAGTGGGGGAGGGTCCAATGAAGAAATGGCACATGGAAGGCATCCTCAGCCAGGGCGCGTCGCACGGCCAGCGGCTGGTTATCCCGGCTGAGGATCAGATGTACGGGCGGATCCGCGGATATGGATCGGCACAGCGGAAGGAATGTGCGCTGGTCGAACTGTTGCGGAGGGCGGCCGGCTGGTTCCTCCGGCTGATCTGAGCAACGGTTACAGCGGTTTTCTTCGAAAACGCTTGTTCAGTCTGGGAGGAAAGGAATGCCGGCAGACCACGAAGCGATGTTTTCGGAAAGAGACGGGGAGGCGATCCGCTGCGGGCTCTGTGCCCATGGCTGTCTGATCGGCGAGGGAAGACGGGGGATCTGCGGAGTCCGTGAAAACAGGGGCGGGAGACTGATCTCGCTCGTCTACGGCCGGCTGGTCGCGGAGCATGTCGATCCTGTCGAGAAAAAACCGCTCTTTCATGTCCTTCCCGGCAGCCTTTCCTACTCGATTGCCACGGTCGGTTGCAATTTCCGCTGCCTGCACTGCCAGAACGCTTCGATATCCCAGTTTCACAACCGTGCGGAAGATCCTCCCGGCAGCCGGAGGACGCCGGAGGACGTGGTGCAGGCGGCGCTCGATCGCGGCTGCCGCTCGATCAGTTACACCTACGTCGAACCGACGGTCTTCTTCGAGTTCGCCTATCACTGCAGCGTTGTGGCGGTGGAAAAGGGTCTGAAGAACATTTTCGTCTCGAACGGCTACATGAGCGGGCAGGCCGCCCGGAAGCTTGCGCCGGTGCTTTCCGCCATCAATATCGATATCAAGGCGTTCAGCGACAGCTTCTATCGCAAGGTCTGCGGCGCCAGGCTGCAACCGGTGCTGGACAGCATCAGGCTGCTGCACGACCTCGGGGTCTGGGTCGAAACGACGACGCTGCTCATCCCTGGGATGAACGATTCGCCGGAGGAACTGGCGGCGATTGCCGGCTTCCTGGCCTCGATCGACAGATCCATCCCCTGGCATGTTACGGCGTTCCATCCAACCTACCGGATGCTTGATATCCCTCCGACACCGCTTGCGACACTCCGTGTCGCGAGACGGATAGGGCAGGAGAAAGGCCTTGTCCATGTGTATGAAGGCAATGTGGCTGCCGGTGGCGAGGACACCCTCTGCGGTGGCTGCGGCGCCCGCCTGATTGAGCGGACCGGCTTTAGCGTAAGGGCGATGCGGCTGGTCGGTGGCGCCTGTCCTGAATGCGGTGCGGCAGTCGCCGGGATCTGGGAATGATGATCATTGAGCCGCTTGCGAAGGACTGCATCCCTTGAGACCTCAATGTTCCTTAGCTTTCTTGACGAAGAGGATACCGCTGATCCGCGTCAGCAGGATGGCGAACAGCGCTGCGGTCAGGCCGAGCAGGACATCGTAGTAGGGCGGGGCGGCGAGGGCGATGCGGATGATCAGGGTCGACAGGGCGAAGCCGGAATTGCGGAAGATTGCAGCGAAACTGGGTTGAAAACACTGGGAGATGAGGACGACGAGGATGTCGGTGAGGATCAGGATGGTGTAGAAGCCGTGCAGGAAATCCGTCTTCTCCGAACCGTTTGTGGCCTCGATGGCGGTCTGGATGCCCATCGCGCAGAATACCACCAGCAGAATCAGGGCGATGCCCTTCTTGGCGGCGACGAAACTGTAGAGGTCGACCGGGCGCATCGACTCTTCTGATGCCTTGCTCTGGACCTGGTAGTAGTAGCCGAGCAGGGCAAATATCAGCAATGCCCCGAAACCATTGGAAAGAATATGTAGAACCGCCGTCTCGTTGCCGGCGAAGGTAATCGGTTCCGGGAACTGGGAAAGCTCCTTGAAGGCATTCCGCATCAGGATCAGCGAAAGGATCTCGAACTGTTTGCCGACAGAACGGCTGAACGAGCAGGGCAGGGTGAAGATCAGGCTGATCACCTCGAGAATCAGCACCACCGTGAAAGCGGCCTGGACCGCGTAGAAGTGGTTCCCGGGAATGAAGGGGGTGACCGCGGCGGGACGCATGCCCTGGCGTTTGA
>CAYYWK010000504.1:0-2897 GCA_964475345.1 uncultured Desulfobulbus sp. | reverse complement strand
CTGGCAGAGTTGAACCGAGGTGGGGACGTGATGGCCATAGGTGCCGTTGTTGCCGGCATCGAGCAGCTCCATCGCCTTGAGGTTGACCTCGCCGCACTTCAACGCCATGCCGACCAGGGACTCGAGGCCGAGATCCTTGCGGGTCAGTTCGGCCAGAGCTTCGTGCAGGTAAGCATAGACGGCATCATCTTCCTTGCCAAGGATAGCCGCATGGTCGGCGTAGGCGGCCAGCCCGCGCAGGCCGTAGATCGTGATCTGTTTCAGCGAGCGCAGGTCGGGATTGGCGTCGAGGCTGTTGATGAAGTCGAGCTGCTCGCCCTGAGCGATCAGGCCGGCGAGGTCGGCGGCCGGGGCGAAGGAGGCGGCGGCTGCTGCGAAATCGGTGCGACCGCCGGCGACGGCGACCTTGTTCTTCAACCCCTCGCGCAGTTCGACGGCAGTCTTGATCCAGTTCTGGAAGCGGAGCGGATCGAAATCGACGTTTGTCAGGCAGGCGAAGGTGGCCTCGGCTGTGAAACGGTTGATGGCTGGGTCGACCATGCCGACCCGCCGTCCCTCGACTGCGACCAGGGCAAGTCCCTGCAGGGCGTAGGTCAAGAGATCCTGGAGTCCTGCGACCTCGTTGGTCTTGCCGCATACGCCGATCTTGATGCAGCCGATTCCCTGGGCAGTCTGTTCGCATTGGTTACAAAACATGGCATCCTCCTGTAAATGATTGTGGCATCCTTGCGGATACGCCGTGGTTGGTGCTGCGTGTCAATGGTATCGATCAGCCGACAGCCTGGTGTGTCGTTTGATGATGGGAGATTACAGGAGAACGGATCGTCTCTCCTTGATCTAGGTCAAGAGGATGCGGTTTTTTTGGGGAGGAATGTGAAAAAAGTCGCTCAACGGCGGCTGGCGGCGATCAGCAGCGTGCTGTCGCGACCGGCGACGAAGGGCGTCAGGGCCCAGGATCCGTGGCAGAGATCGATGGCGAACCCCGCTTCCGCAAGGGTTTCAGACCAGCGCCCGGCCGACCAGGCGCAGAGCCTGAGCCGCTGACAGTAGTCCTCCCGCGCACCGCCGGTCGGGCGCAGCCGGAAGCGTTCCTCAAGGGTCAGAAGATGCCGGTCGGGATGGTAGGTGCGGAGGGTTTCGCGGATGATCCGGCCGAGGTGCGGATCATCGAACATCCGGAACTGGAAGAGTTTCTTTTCCGGCTGGGCCAGCAGCTGTTCGCCAGGGACGAAGAGGTGGAGCAGCAGCCGGCCGCCGTTCTTCAGGGAATTACGGCAACCTTCAAGGCAGGCGCGGATCTCCAGCGGCTCGGTCAGCAGGTTGAGGCTGTTGTAGGGGATCAGGACGGCGTCGAAAGGGCGGCGAAAGGCGAGGCGCCGCATGTCCATGGCCGCCAGTCCCACCGAACTCCCATGGTTACGGTTGGCCAGCTGCAGCATCGGCAGGGAGATGTCGATTCCCGTCACCCTGCGGCCTTCGCCTGCCAGGATGCCGCCTACCCGGGCGGTGCCGCAGGCGACTTCGAGAACACAGGCACCCCGCGGCAGGTTTTCCCGGTAGAAGGCCAAGTCCTCGGCGAACCCTGCCATTTCCGCCGCATAGAGGCGGCAGTGGAGTTCGTCACTGAGAGGGAGGAAGACATCCTCCGGTTCATCGTCGTAGCTGTCGTAAATCTGCATGGTAGGTTTGTGGCCGAGCAGGCGTCCTGCGCAGGGTCCAGCGAAGCGACCAGACGGCTTGCCGGAATTCTTCATCCGCTGAAAAAAAAAGCACAGGCCGGATGCCTCTGCCATGCCGTAGCCCTTTAATTTTCCGGAAATGGAGGTATAGTCTGCTGCTGTCGAAAAGGTCGCCAGAAAACGATCTCATCCATATGTAAATTCCGCACAGGGGAAGAGAAATATGCCGGACAGAAGGACATTTTTGAAAAGTTCCCTCGCCTCGGCGGTGGCCGCGCTGATGGGTACCGGATTGGCTCAGGCTGCCGATTCGTCGCTGCTCGGAAGCGTCGTCTACACTGCCGAGCATACGGGGAAGTGGGCACAGAAGGAAGCGAGCCATGCGCCGGTGATCAGCGTCGAAGGCACCACCGTCAAGGTCGGGACCAACCATCCGATGTCACCGAAGCATTTCATCGTCCGCCATACGCTGGTGCTGTCGGATGGCACGGTACTGGGTTCCACGACCTTCGCCGGTACTGAACCAGAGGCGGTTTCCAGCTACGAGTTGCCCGAAGGCTACACCGGCAGGCTGATCGCCACCAGTTTCTGCAACCTCCACGATTTTTGGATGAGCGAGACGACCATCTGATTCCCGCCTCCCTGCCGCAGTGACGCTGTCTGGGCAGGGCGGCCGCTCGGGAAATGTCTCACTTCCCCGCCTTGCCGGCAGCATAGGCCGTCGCCGCGCATTCATTCTTGCCCAGGTCGAGTTCTTCGGCCTTGTCGTCATCCACGGTTTCCAGGTTGGCGTTGATCAGCCGGATGGTTGCGTATTCGTCCGGCTGCTTGCGCATGTTGGCCTTGATGAAGGTGAGGAAGGCGGCGGTGTCGGAAATGGCGTGGATGTTGGCGTTGTAGCGGCGGGTCTCTGCAAGCGTGGCGGCAAAGGTCAATTCGGGGGTGGCCTCGTCCCAGTTCATATAGTGGCCGGGCAGGACGATCAGGTTGTCGTCGAGGCTGCGGACCTTTTCCAGGGAATTAAACAGGGTGTCCGACCATTCGTCGACCTTGCCGCCGAGATCCGGCCTGCCGATGGAATGGATGAAGATCGTGTCACCGGAGAGCAGGTACTGTTCGTTGATGATGAAGCTGGTACTGCCGGGGGTGTGGCCGGGGGTAAAGAGGACCCTGACCGTCGGCCCGCCGGGCCGGCTGAAGCCCTGGATCTCGCCGTCC
>CAYYWK010000503.1:0-2898 GCA_964475345.1 uncultured Desulfobulbus sp. | reverse complement strand
GTTCGATCTTCGATTCAAACTGGCAACGCACCTTCCTCTCCCTAGCAGGGTGCCTGCTCGGGAGAGGAAGGTGCGTTGCCAGTTTGAATCGAAGATCGAACCGCCGTTGATGAAGCGGCTGCCGAAAGCGCACTCGTTTCCTTCGTTGAGAACCCTGAGAAACATCGGCAGAGCTCTAGGGTCATGAGACAGGCCGGCATCCATCTCAATGATAATCTCGTTGCCATCTGCGAGAGCTTCCCGATATCCACGGATATAGGCATCGACAACATTTCTGTTTTCCGGCGCCCAGACGGTAACAAACCTGCTGTCTCGGTCTGACAAGTCCCTGCAAAGGTTGAGGGTATTATCGAGGGAGGCGTTGTCGACGACCAGGAACACCTTGCCACTCCCCTTGTTGTCGAGCACTTTGGTCATTTCGTCAATGAAGAGGGAAAACTCTCCCTCCTCATTGGCCATAGGCACGATCACTGCGAATCTACTTTGTATCACGGGTAAATTATCATCATGGGTGGGTGCGGAATGCAATCGGTCGTAAATTGCGTGATTGTGGAACACGCTGAATTGAGATTGTCAGGTGCAACAGGATCAGTCAAGAGACAGAACGTAAATGCAATACCTGGTTAAGAATTCCGGGTCAAGATTTTCAATATCATTATGGACTCCTGGGGTCACGATAAAATGCGTGTCGGCAGGAAAATCACTATCAGTGACAGGTTGCTTGATGTTGCGCGTATTATGCTGCAAATGGTAGCTGCTACTGAGTGCATGCAGCGTCTTGTTCTGAAGAGTGATGATTTGCAACGACGGGAAATCCAGAAGGATCCTCGAATCCGTATCCCAATTTCTGAAACCTTGGCTCAATAAAAGGATTGAATTGTCAAGATTTCGTATTTGTTTGAGATAAGACACAATTTTTAAGCGATAGATATTCGTCGGATCATTCGTAAATCTTTCGCGATTCCTCATGGTAATGTTGAAAGTTTGGATCAATGTGATGATCATGAAAATTCCCAGAGAGTGCTTCAGAATCTTGAGCAAAACAAGCCCTGGCTTGCTGCCCGTGAATTGTATCGAAAGGATGAAATGGACTGTCAAGAACAGCAGGATCGTCAATCCTGGAAGAGCGCTGTCCCAGCGTTCAACAATTTGTGGTTCGTAGAGGAGGCTGTATGGAATGAAAACCAGGAAGGTGGGAGAAAGCCAGAGCAAGCGTAAGAGAGCATCTTTGTAAATTCTCGAGTATGGCGCGTCATTTTTGATTATGATTGTAATGGGGATCAAGAACAATCCTGCCAAAATAAAGTATAAATAAATAGCGGGGAGGTGTTTGTCGCTGAGCAGGAGGGTGTTGCACCAACCGCGGTAAATCAGGGAGATCCATTCCGAAAGGGTCTTCCCAGATGAAAAGAACCACAGTTCCGGGAAATTTGAAGCATAAGGGTTATGGTAGAGCCGAACGATAGACTCGAAAGAAAAAAGTTGGCCATAAACGGATTGGTTGATGACAATGCTGATGAAAAAATACCATGTGCAGAAAAGGAGAAAGGAAATGAATTTGATGGATAGGCTGAGACGGTAATGCGTGAAGATAAGAATGGTGAAAAGATAAAATAGCAGAGCAAGTTGTTGGTGAATATTAATGCCTAATGTAACACTTGTTGCTGCAAGAATAATATAGCTGTAAAATTTTCTTTTTTCCAATGGTCCGGTTGCGTCAATGTTTATACATGCATAGAGAAACAGGCATAAAAACGGTGCCGCCCAAATGTTGTCTTCGTAGGTGTGGGCAAGGAAAATATTTCCAGGAATGATCATCCAAAACAGAGCTCCAGAAAAGGAAATGTATGCATCGCCAGTAACTTTCCTCAGGGAAAAGTACAGAAGAACCGAGGAGGCGAACATGCTGATCCACGTCAGGTATTTCAGTGAAGCAGCCGGATTGTAGGCGCCTGTAATTGTCCTCAACATGTTGAAAGACAAGAGGATATATTCCTTTATCAGGTTGTGCATAAAGGAAAATGTATTGTCTCCCGCCATATGAATGCGGACATTGATGGCATACATCAGTGTGTCCCAGTCAACGATGAACATCGATGGAACTATAGCAAAACTGCAGGCGCCCAAAGCGGATACAGCGAAAAACGCCTGGAGATATCTGAAAGATTTGCTCTTGTGCAGAATCATGAGACTTTCCCGGGAAAAATATGGGAAGGTTTGTACCCTGCCGGTAGGCGAAGGTCATGGAAGGCTGATCCCGCTTGAACAAATGGCATCAGATGAAACTGAATGACGCGGGAGATATGAACGTGTTGATGAAATATGCTCCCGAGAACGCGGTTGTGCCGGAAGTCCAAAGACAGTAGTGCCGGGGAAATGATGGATATAAAGGGGAATTGAAAGCTGTTCATCGGCATTGCCTTGGATTTCAGTGGCTGTCAGTGGCCCGGCTGGCAGACAATTACGCGGGGCCTCCGCCGTAACCGATGAATCCCCACCAAGTCCTCAATATTACGGACAGGGTTCTCGTATGTCAAAGGAATTGCAGGCTATCGAGAAACTGAGAATGTAGGGAAGGCACGAAACGGTGCTGAGAGTATTGACGGCCGTGCCCGGACAGGGTGCTGCCGGGCACGGTTGTGGCCATTTCCTCTTCAACGCTCGATCAGCATCGCCATGCCCATGCCGCCGCCGATGCACATTGAGATCAGACCGGTGGCATAGTTTTTTCTCTCCATCTGGTGGAGCGCCGTGACCATCTGCCGGGCGCCGGTGCAGCCGATCGGGTGGCCAAGCGAAATGCCGCTGCCAAGTCCATTGACCTGCTCCGCCTTCAGACCGAGTTCGCGCATGCAGCCGATAGCCTGGGCGGCGAAGGCTTCATTGAGTTCGATCATG
>CAYYWK010000502.1:0-2899 GCA_964475345.1 uncultured Desulfobulbus sp. | reverse complement strand
GGAACCCGGCAAGGACCACGGCCAGCCAGACTGTAAACGGCACGGCGATGGCCACTATGGCGATCACCATCATGTTGCGCAGGTACCGCCACCTGAGGCTGCCCGCCTGAGGTAATGGCCCGAGGATGCCGCCGCCGGTTTCCATCACCTGTCACCTCTTGAAGCGAGAATCGTGCCGATCAGCGCGGCGATGTCGTTTTTCGCCAGCGGTTTGAGGGCGCAGGCCCTGATCCCGGCTTCCCTGGCCCGTTTCTCGATTTCCGGGGTGCTGAAGCCGGTACAGAGAACCACCGGCAGGTCGGGCCGGATCGCCAGCGCCCGTTGAGCCAGCTCAATGCCGGGCATGCCGGGCATGTTCTGATCTGTTATCAGGATGGCGAATTCCCCGGGGGCCTTCTCGAATTCGGCCAGCGCCAGCCTGCCGTCGGTTCTGGCGGTGACCCGGTAGCCGAGCCTGCCGAGCATCTGTGCGGCCATCTCCGCCAGCACCGTTTCATCGTCGACAAAGAGGATATGCTCGCCTTCGCCGATCGTCGTCCGCGCTTTGATCGCCCCCTCCTTCATCCCCGCAGTCACCACCGGCAGGAAGACGCTGAAGACCGTCCCTTCCCCCTCCCGGCTGTCGCAGTTCAGAAAGCCGCCCGATTCTCTGACAACGCCATGAACGACGGCCAGCCCCATGCCGGATCCCTTGCCCTGATCTTTGGTGGTGAAATACGGCTCGAAGACCCGCCTGTACACTTCCGGGGCAATGCCGCAGCCGTTGTCGCCGATGGACAGCCGGACATAGTCCCCCGGCGGGCTGCCAGCCTCCCCGTCTTCAACCTCGACCCGGGACAGGCCTATCCGCAATACCCCGCCGTTTTCCTCCATCGCGTCGACGGCATTAGCGCACAGCCTGACGACGATATCCCGCAGCTGCAGCGGGTCGGCAAAAACAGGGCCTGCCTCCGCGTCGAGTTCCTCGACCAGCTCGATACGCGGCGACATGGTAGGACGCAGCAACTGTATCACCTCGCCGACCACCGCCGCGGGGAGCAGTACCTCCTTGCTAACCCCGGTCTGGCGGCTGAAGGCGAGGATCTGCCTGACCAGCTCCCTGGCCCTGATGGCGGCCTTGATCACCTGGTCGATTTCCCTGGCGGCGGGGGAATCCACCGGGCTGTCGTCGTAGGCCAGCTCGGCGAAACCGAGTATGCCGCCGAGGAGATTGTTGAAATCGTGCGCAATACCTCCCGCCAGGGTGCCGATCGCCTCCAGCTTCTGCGAATGCAGGAGTAGGCGCTCCAGCTGACGCTGGCGCTCTTCGGCGACCGCCCGGTCCGTCCAGTCCTCGCAGATGGTGACGACCGCAAACGGGGCCTCTCCCTCTGCCGCCGGGTTGAAGAAGAGACGCAGTTTCCGGGCCAGGCCGGAGTCAGGCGGCATCGTTTCCGTCTCGACGATCGCCTCCTGCCCATTCCGGGCAGCCTCCATCGCCCGATGCAGTTCACGGGGCAGATGACCCGGGAGCTGCCGACCGATCAGTTCCTGCCGCGATGAATCCATGAACACCGCGAAATGCTGATTGCAGTCGACGATCCGGCCGGCAGCATCATGAAAGGACATTCCCAGCGGGGCATGCTCGAAGATGATCCGCAGCCGGGCCTCGCTCTCCCGCAGATCATTTTCCGCCTGCCTGCGGGCGGTGATGTCGATGGCCATTCCGGCCATGCTCACCGGCCTTCCCTGAGGGTCCCGGAACTGATGGGTGCTGGCCCATATCCATCGCTCTGAAAAGTCCGGCCGGACGATACGGAACTCATCGTGCCAGTCGCTTTCGGTCTCCCGGCTTGCCCCATATGACTGCTCTACCCTGTCGCGGTCGTCGGGATGTACACGCTGCAGCAGTTGCGGCAAATCCCACTGGCCGGTCGCGCCATCGATGCCGAAGATCTTCTCCAGCCGCTCCGAGCGCTGCCACCGCCGGTTCGCCACGTCCACCTGCCAGTCGCCGATCCGGGCCGCGTCAAGGGCCAGCCGCAGTCGCTGCTCGCTCTCCCGCAGCATGTGGTCGGCATGCTGGCGGCGCACCCTGGCGGTCAGCAGCAGCACAATCAACACCGCCTGGCAGGCGATGAACAGCAGGGTGCCGACGATGGCCCCCCGGTGGGCCTGCCAGAGAGAATACGGCTTATTGAGGATCTCCGCCCCATCGGGAATACGTTCCGGATCCAGCCGGAACCGCTGCATGGCCTGCCAGTCGAGGGTCAGCTGGTTGGGACTGGAGCGGACCGGCACGGCCCCGGGTTTCTCGCCGGCCAGGATCACCTCGGCAATTTCGGCTGCCGCCGCCCCCTGCCGGCCGGCGCTGACGACTATCCCACCGATGGTTCCCGTTCCCAGCTGGAAATCCCAGAGGCAGTAGACCGGAACGCTGGCGGTGGTGGCGAGGATCCTCGCACTCTCCGCCAGCGAAAGCTCCCGCCCCTCGAAATCCAGGAGATTGCTGAGTGCCAGCACCGCCGCATCGGAGGGAAGGGCCGCGAGGACCTTGGTGGCCTGCGGCGAGGTGATGCTGACGTGCTCGACGATCTGCAGCCTGTCACCGAATTTCGATCTGACTTGACCGAGAAGCTCCAGGTTGGCGAGGTGGGTGCTGTTCCTGTCGGAGGCGACGACCGCGAGTTTTCTGAGCCCCGGCTGGAGCCTGGTCATCAGTTCGATGGTGCCGGTGATATCCGGGAATTCGCTGACGCCGGTGATGCCTGTCTGACCGCCAAGGCGTTCCGGCCTGAAATTGTTGACGCCGCAGAACACCACCGGCACATCCGGGAAGAGCTCACGGCGATGGCGGAGGAGAAAATCGAGGGCCGGGTCGTCGGCACAGACGATCAGGTCGAAGGTGACGTCATGGTAC
>CAYYWK010000501.1:0-2900 GCA_964475345.1 uncultured Desulfobulbus sp. | reverse complement strand
AAGTCCACCGGCAACGTCATCGACCCGCTGGAGGTGATGGGCCGCTACGGCACCGACGCGATGCGCTTCACCCTCACCGCCTTCGCCGCCCAGGGCCGCGAAATCCGTCTCGACGAGGACCGCATCGAGGGCTACCGCTTCTTCATCAACCAGATCTGGAACGCCGCCCGCTTCGCGCTGATGCACGTCAGCGACTGCGACCCGGCTGTGCGCGGGGTCTGCAAGGAGCCGGGGGAGTTGTCACTGCCCCACCGCTGGATCCTCAGCCGCACGGCGGCGACGGTCGCCGCGGTGCGGGAGGGGCTAAACGGCTACCATTTCAACGATGTGGCCTCGGCCAACTACCAGTTCATCTGGCACGAGTTCTGCGACTGGTACCTGGAATGGATCAAGGCCGACCTGTTCAGCAAGGACGAGAAGGCCCGGGACGACGCCCGCGGCGTCCTGCTGGCGGTGCTCGAGACGGTCCTGAAGCTGATGCACCCGATCACCCCCTTCGTTACCGAGGAGATCTGGAGCGTGCTGCCCGGCGGGCGGCCGACCCTGATGCTCCAGCCTTTCCCGGTGGAGCGCAATGACTGGCGCGACCTGGCGGCGGAGGAGGAGATGGCGACGCTGATGGGCGTCATCACCGGCATCCGCAATGTCCGCTCGGAGAACGATATTCATCCGTCAGCGCGGATCGAGGCGGTGGTGGTCTGCGCCGATGAGACGACCAAAGCCCTGCTGGAAGCCTTTGCCGCGGCGGTTTCCGACATGACCCGGCTGAGCGGCCTGGCCGTCCAGGTCGGGGGTGACAAGCCGGCCGATGCCGCCACCTACATTGCCGGCGACATCGAGATCTGCGTCCCGCTCCGGGGCCTGATCGACACGGCAGCGGAACTGGAGAAACTGGGGCGCGAGAAGGAGAAGACCGAGGCCAAGCTGAAGCAGGTCGCCGGCAAGCTCGGTAACCAGAAATTCATCGCCAACGCCCCGGCGGAGGTGGTGGCCGGCGAGAAGGAGAAGAAGGAGGCCCTCGAGGCCCGCCTGGCCGCCATCGCCGAAGCTGAACAGCGGCTGCGGAACATCGGGTGAGCGTACGCCATGGACAGGAATCTGCTGCATGGGATGATCAGGTCCTTCCTCGCCGAGGATATCGGCCGGGGCGACCTGACCAGTGAATCGATCTTCGACGGGGCGCAGACCGGCCGTGCCCGGCTGGTGGCGCGGGTGGCCTGCGTTGTCGCCGGCTGCTCGACAGTGGCTGCCGAGGTTTTCCGGGTGCAGAACCCCGCCAGTGTGGTCTTGGCCTGCGCCGCCGAAGGCAGCCGGATCGAGCCCGGAGCGGTGCTGCTTACCGTCGAGGGCCCGGTGGTCGATCTGCTCAAGGCCGAACGGGTGGCGCTCAACCTGCTGCAGCGCCTCTCCGGCATCGCGACGCTGACGGCCTCCTTTGTCGACGAAGTGCAGGGGTATCCGGCGCGGATCACCGACACCAGGAAGACCACGCCCGGCCTCCGGGTGCTCGAGAAATACGCGGTCAGGGCCGGCGGCGGCAGCAACCACCGGTTCAACCTCGCCGACGGGGTGCTCATCAAGGACAACCATATCGCCGCCTGCGGCAGCATCACCGAGGCGGTCGCTCGCGTACGGTCGCAGGCGCCGCACACCATCCGCATCGAGGTCGAGACCGAGACCCTCCAGCAGGTGAGGGAATGCCTGGACTGCCGGGTGGACATCATCATGCTCGACAACATGGATGTCACCACCATGAAGGAGGCCGTGGCACTCGTCGGCGGGCGGGCGCTGGTCGAGGCCAGCGGCGGGGTCAGGCTCGCCAACGTCAGGGAGATTGCCGCCACCGGCGTTGATATCATTTCCATCGGTGCCCTGACCCATTCGGCGCCTTCCTGCGACATCGGGATGGACTGGCTCGTGTAAGTGTGTGAGGCGATGGAAAAAATTCTTGATTATTGCGGATATTTCGTGTGATAATAGCCGACAAGTCGATACCAGGTACTCTTCCGGTCGCCAGGAACGCAAGGACTTGAAGAAGAGAATACTTCCATAGAGGAACTCTCATGCGCTGCCCAAAATGTGGTTTCATCTCGTTCGACCAGCTGGCGAATTGTGTGAAATGCAATAAAAGTTTCAACGACTTGAAGGTGGTTGTCCAGGGAACGGCATACAGCGTTGCAGCCCCGGCGTTTCTGAAAATCCATACTGAAAAGGAAGAGAAGTCCTTCGGCGAGGACATCCAGATCAGCGATGCGGCTGCTGAGGAATTCGAGGTGCAGGACCCGGATCTTGACATCCTCTTTGACGGTGACGACGGCGGCGACGGTCAGGAGTCCTCGCTGCGGCTCGAGAATGAGAGCGATGCCGCGACGCTGGGCGAGGATTTCGAGATGGCCTTCGAGCCCGACAAGGAGGAGGAAGAAGGCATCGCCATGGACCTCGGGCAGTTCCAGGACAGATTTGACGACGACCTTGGCAGTCACGATTCCCAGCCCAGGCAGCAGCAGAAGATGAGCCTCGATCTGCCTGAGGAACTGGCTGATATTTCTGATCTGGCCCCGCCGCAGAAGACCGCCATCCCGCCGGCGGCCAAGGTCCTCGAAGACGATTTCGATTTCAGTCTTGATCTGGACACCGACGAGCCGAAAGGCAAAGGCGGCGCCGCGGTAAAACCAGCCGCCAGAAAAGAAAGTTTTGATCTTGACGAATTCGACCTGTCCGCGGATGTGCCACCGAAGAAGGCCGCCCACAAGCCAGCTGCCAAGGATTCCGACATGGATGGTGAACTCGATTTCGAGCTTGACCTCGGAGACCTTTCACTCGACAAGGATTAGCCCGGAAGCCGTCTCTCCAATGGGGAAAAACCATTGACACGGCCTGGCAAGTCGTGTAAAAAGCCC
>CAYYWK010000500.1:0-2902 GCA_964475345.1 uncultured Desulfobulbus sp. | reverse complement strand
AGGTGGCGATACGCGGACCGGAAGACGTAGGTCATGGCGCTGCGGGGTTGCCCGCCTTCCGTTGTGACATAGACTTCTAGGCGTTCGTACATCTCGCCTTCGAAGGCATCGAGCCTGCGTATCGCCACATCCGGAACCTCGAGGTAGAGGATACCGTCCACCGCGTGCCCCGCGGCCTGGGCAATGCCGGGATACACCTCGTTCCGCACCAGGCTCCGTTTATACCCGGTCAGCCTGGCCGGCAGCGATGCCAGCCGGCAGCCGGCGACCCTGGCCATGATATCGGGGGACATCAGCGTCCCGTAGGTAAAGAGATCCATGTGTGACTCCGGATTGGGGGGAAGAAGAGAAAAGACGAAACCAGCCAGGATTCATCCCGAAAAAATGCGTGGATTTTTTTCCGTGTTTCTCAGATCCTTGAATTTATCGTATTTTCTCCATATGATCATAGTACTGCAGACACAATGCACTGCACTGTACCCGAACGATCGAAGCGTTTCCACTTCATCCCACACGGAGGTTGTCATGGCAAAGAAGAAGATCCTGATGCTGGTCGGTGATTTTGTCGAGGATTACGAGGCGATGGTGCCGCTGCAGATGCTCTTGATGGTGGGCCATACGGTCGACACGGTCTGCCCCGGCAAGAAAGCGGGACAGACGGTCAAGACCGCAGTCCATGATTTCGAGGGCGACCAGACCTATTCCGAGAAACCCGGCCACAACTTCCAGATCACCGCCGACTTCAGCAAGGTCACGGCGGCCAAGTACGACGCCCTGGTCATCCCCGGCGGCAGGGCCCCGGAATACCTGCGCCTCGACCCGAAGGTCCTCAAACTGGTCCGCGATTTCAACGATGCCGGCAAACCGATCGCCGCCATCTGCCACGGCCCGCAGATCCTGGTCGCGGCCGGCGTGCTGCAGGGCAAATCCTGTTCGGCCTACCCGGCCTGCGGACCCGATGTCGCCGTGGCGGGCGGGACATGGGTCGCCAACAACGACACCTTTTCAAACGCCCATGTGGACGGCAACCTGGTGACCGCCCCGGCCTGGCCCGCCCATCCCGAGTGGATGCGCAAGTTCCTGAAAGTGCTGGGTTCGACCATCAAACCCTGATCGCCATCAACAGAGCGGCTGCCGGAGCAATCCGGCGGCCGCAGGTCCATCGCGACAAATGACCATGGCCCGTACCCTGTTCCCACTGCTCATTGCCTTGCTGCTCGCCGGCTGCGGCCAGAGACAGGTCTCCTACTACCCCGCCTCCACCGCTCTTTCAGACAGCGGCCAGGTCAAGCAGGCCCTGCAGCGGCACTACCAGCAATGGCGCGGCGTTCCATACCGGATCGGCGGCACCACTGAGGACGGGGTGGACTGCTCGGCCTTCACCCAGCTGACCTACAGCCGGCTGTTCGGCGTCAATCCCGGCCGCTCCACCGAGGACCAGCTGGCCCGCGGCCGCTCCGTATCGCGGGGAGCGCTGCGCCCCGGCGACCTGGTGTTCTTCCGCACCGGCAAAGGAAAGCACGTCGGCATCTACTTCGACGACGGCTGGTTCGTCCACGCCTCGGCCAGCAAGGGCGTCACCGCCTCGACCCTCAACCGTTCCTACTGGGACCGGAATTTCTACACCGCCAGGCGGTACTGAGGCAAACGGAGGGCAGTTCCCGATCGTCATTTATGGACAATTCGGCTCGGCATGCCCTGTCTTCTCTCCCTGGCATCCATGCAGCTCAATCCGCTTCTCCAAGAAGACACTCAGCGGATCGGGACGGTAGGCGCCGAACGGCTCCCGCTCCCGGTAGCCGAGTCGCCTGTACAGGGCCAGCGCCGCCGGCTGGCTGATGCCGGTCTCCAGCCGGAAGACGGTGATGCCCCGTTCGGTCATCCGCCTTTCCAGTTCGGCCATGATCCGCCCGGCGATCCGGCCGCCCCGCATTCCCTCAACAATGAAGACCCGTTTGATCTCGGCATAGCGGCCGTCGTCTGTCATCTCCTTGGCTGCACCGCAGCCAATCACCTGTCCGTCGACGGATGCGCCGAGAAAGACGACCCCATCTTTTCCCAATGCCTTTGCCGGTTCAAGATGGTTGCTCTCCGCCGGATACAGCGACTGCATCAGGGCATCGGATGCGGCAAGCAGCCGCCAGGCGGCAGGAGACTGCGGATCGAGCGGAGTGATGGCGACTGGGAGTTTTGCGTCGAGATCGGGAGACAGGCGTGTCATGGCAGCGATAAAGTATGAAGAAACGGTGCACAGCCCCGGCGAAAATGGCTGCAGTCTGCGATTTTCCTTGAAAAAACGACAGGGTTACCCTACATCCTGAGTAGGACAACAGTATATCAACCGCCCCGGATTCTCTCCGCCATTTTCACCCTGCCATGAGCGACGTTCTGACATCCTACTGGAGCAAACGGATCGAGCACTGCCGGGCGGCGCTGGCCGCCAACAACTTCTCCGCCTTCGTCGCCCAGAGCCCCGAAGAGGCAGGGCGGCTGATCCTCGACGACATCCTGCCGGGCCTGTCCCCGCGCAGCGCTTCCTGGGGCGACTCGCTGACCCTGCACGCCACCGGGGTGCTGGAACAGCTCGCCGCTGCCGGCTATATCGAGATCATCCGCACCTTCGAACCCGGCATCCCGCGGGAGGAGATCATCGAACGCCGCCGCCGGGCCCTGCTCGTCGACGTCTTTTTCACCGGCAGCAACGCCGTCACCGAGAAGGGCCAGCTGGTCAACCTCGACATGGTCGGCAACCGGGTCGCCGGGATCACCTTCGGCCCGCGCCACGTCATCATCGTGGTCGGCCGCAACAAGATCGTTGCCGGTCTCGACGAGGCGATGCGGCGGATCAAAGAATACGCCGCTCCCCTCCACGCCATCCGCCAGACCGGCTGGACAACACCAG
>CAYYWK010000499.1:0-2913 GCA_964475345.1 uncultured Desulfobulbus sp. | reverse complement strand
GGCGCGGTCAAGGTGCTGCTGGTGGATGATGACCCCGATTTCGTCGAAGCGATCAAGGTGATCGTCGAAAGCGGGGGCTATGATGTCAGGGTGGCCTACGATGGCGCGGAGGGACTGGAGGCGGTTGCCGCGGACAAGCCCGACCTGATAGTCCTCGACGTGATGATGCCGGTGATGAACGGTCATGAGACCTGCGCCAGGCTGAAAGCCGATCCGGCCACCAAGTCGATTCCGGTCATTCTCCTGACCGCGGTGGCCGACCGGGTGACGACCTCGACGTACACCCACCGCGACATGCTGGAGAGCGAGGCCGAGGATTACATGCCGAAGCCGGTGGAGCCGGCAGAGTTGCTGAACCTCATCAAAAGCTGGCTCAAGTAAGGGCGCCGGTTCCCCGACGCTGTCCGGGGAGCACGGCTGTGTCGTCCCGATCGTTTTCGGCGGCTGGGTGGGCGTATGAATGAGATCCGTATCCTGATCATCGACGATGAAAAGGTCATCCGCGACGGTGTTGAGCGGGCCCTCGCGGGAATGGGCTATGTTGTCGGCAAGGCCGAGAGCGGCGAGAAGGGCATCGACAGGATCAGGGATGAGGGCTGCGATATCGTCCTCCTTGATCTGATGATGCCGGGCATCGACGGCTTCGCCGTGCTGAACTGGATCAAGGAGAACCGGCCGGAAATCGAGGTCATCGTGGTCACCGGTTTCGCCACGGTCTCGAAAGCGGTGACGGCGATGAAGCAGGGGGCCTTCGACTTTGTCGGCAAACCGTTCACGCCCGACTACATCCGCATTGTCGTCGGCAAGGCGGTGGACAGGCTGCGCCTGCAGGCGGAGGCTCTGCAGCTGCGGGAAGAGCGGACGCTGAGCCTTGCCGCGATCAACCAGGAGCAGAGCCGGCTGAAGACGGTCTTTGGCTGCATGGCAGAGGCGGTGCTGATTACCGACCGGGAAGGAGTGGTGGTCCACCACAACCCGGCGGCTATCAGTATCCTCGAGATCCAGACCGACCCGGTGGTCGGCAAGCCGCTGGCGGATTCGATCCGTGACGATACGGCGGTGGAGATGGTAGCCGAGGCCATCGAAGGGGCGAGGGTGGTGACCAGGGAATTCGCTCCGGGATCGATCTCCAGGCGGTTCCTGCGGGCCCACTGTTCGCCTGTGAAGGGCGCGGGGGGCGGCATCCTCGGCTCGGTGACGGTCTTCGAGGACATCAGCACCCACAAGGAAATCGACCGGATGAAGTCGGATTTCGTGGCGATGGTGGCCCACGAGCTGAAGTCGCCGCTGGCCTCCATCGAGCAGATGATCCATGCCCTGCAGGTCGACTGCCAGTACGAGGCGCTCCATTCCTGCAACGCCCTGCACAAGCGGATGATCGTCCGCACCCGCGACCTGCTGCAGCTGATCGAAAACCTGCTCAACCTCTCCAAACTCGAGAGCGGCACCGTGGTCTTTCGCCTGGAACCGGTCCGCGGTCATGAAATCCTCGAGCACATCATCGACATCGTCAGTCCGCAGGCCCAGGGCAAGGGCCTGCAGCTCGTCTATTCCCCCTGTCCGGAGGACTGGTGGATCAACGTCGACTACGATCATATCCGCACCGCCTTTCTCAATATCGTCTCCAACGCGGTCAAGTACACGCCGGAGGGGGGACGGATCGAGGTCGCCACATCGGTTGCCGGCGGTCAGGCCAGGCTGATCGTGCGCGACAGCGGGATAGGCATCGGGGCGGAGGATCTGCCCCATATCTTCGACCGCTTTTTCAGGGTCAAGGGCAAGGCGACTCGCCATATCACCGGCTCGGGGCTTGGCCTGTCGCTGGTGAAGAGGGTGGTCGAAGCCCACAACGGGTTCATTGATGTCCAGTCGGAGCCCGGGGCCGGGACGGTTGTCACTCTCCTTTTCCCCCTGGCTGAGGCCGGCGAGCGGCCGGCCGCGGAATAGGCCGTCGTCAGCTGACCTGGACTCCGGCTGAGCTGCGACGTCGGTTCAGGCCGTCCTTTTTCCGCCTGCGGTGGGGAACAGGCTCATGTCCGTGTGGGGCAGGAACAACGCCGCCACGTAGTGATCCATGAAGGCGGGATTGTCCGACAACTCCATGTTGGTCATCAGAGAGCGGACCCGTGTGCGTTCCGTGAAGCGGTGGTGGTCGGTCAGGCTGATCCGGCAGCCGAGTAGCGAGGCGTTGCCGAGATAGAAGAAGCGCTCACGGGGCAGGTCGGGGAGCAGGCCGATGGCGATTGCCCTCTCCAGATCGATATGGGCGCCGAAGTTGCCGGCCAGGATGACCCGGTCGAGGTCCGAGAATCCGAGATCCACCGATTCGAGCAGGGTCTGGTAGCCGGCAAACAGCGCTCCCTTGGCCCGGATCAGGTTGTCGAGATCGATTTCGGTCAGCGAGATGTCTTCGCCGGTCAGAGAGTCATGGGACCAGACCAGGACGTATTCCCAGCCGTCCGTTCCCTGCCTAACCCGCGGGTGGCCCAGGCTGCGGCTGAATTTGCCGCGTGGGTCGATGATGCCGGTCGCCAGCAGTTCGGCGACGATCGCGATCAGGCCGGAGCCGCAGATTCCCCGAGGCAGGGTGTTGCCGATGGTGACGATCATCGGCTCAAGCGACTCGGGGTGGATGTGGCAGTTCTCGATCGCACCGGCGCTGGCCCGCATGCCGAACCTGATCCCTCCTCCCTCGAAAGCCGGCCCTGCCGAGCAGGCGGCGCAGATCAGCCAGTCACGGTTGCCGACAACGATCTCGCCGTTGGTGCCGATATCGATGAAGAGGCTGACCTCTTCGCTCTCGTGTATCCTGCAGGCATGCACTCCGGCGACAATATCGCCGCCGACGTAGGAAGAGACACAGGGATAGAGGTAGATCCGCACCGATGGATGGGCCATGATGCCGAGTTCGGC
>CAYYWK010000498.1:0-2918 GCA_964475345.1 uncultured Desulfobulbus sp. | reverse complement strand
CTCGACCGGCGCGGATGGCACCCCGGACTCCACCATGCTCATTGCCCGCCTTCCCTTCCTGCCCTTTTCCCAGAGCAGGGGCTCGTTGAGTATCAGGCCGCTGGCCCCGACTGTCCCGTTCATGCCCGTACCTCCCTGATGACCGTGTCCAGCACCGTCTTGGTCGCCTTCTCGGTGACGCAGAACAGCCAGCATCCGGTATATTCCGGATACCAGCGGCCGAGGTCGATCCCGGCGACGATGCCCATGCCCTGCAGCCTCTCCCGTGTCGCGGCGAAATCGCCGGGCAGGCGGAGAACGAACTCATTGAAGGTCGGGGCACGGAAAAGCGGTTGCGCGCCTGCGGCCAGCAGGCCGTTTTTCAGGTATTCGCTGAGGTCGTAATTGCAGCGCGCCACATCCCGCAGGCCGCCGCCCCCAAGCGAGGCCATGAATATCCCGGCAGTCATCGCGCACAGTCCCTGATTGGAGCAGATGTTCGAGGTGGCTTTCTCCCGGCGGATATGCTGCTCGCGGGTGGACAGGGTAAGGACAAAGCCCCGTCGTCCCTCAAGGTCGACGGTCTCGCCGACCAGCCGGCCCGGCATATTGCGAAGGTACTCCTCCCGGCAGGCGAACATGCCAAGCGCCGCACCGCCATAGGAGACCGGCAGGCCAAGGCTCTGTCCTTCGCCGCAGGCGATGTCCGCGCCGCAACGGCCCGGGCTCTTGTAGAGGCCGAAGGCCATCGGCTCGGTAAATCCCGCCACCAGAAGCGCCCCGGCGGCATGCACGGCCTGTGCCGCCTGTTCCAGGTCCTCGATGACACCGAAGAAGTTCGGCGACTGGATGGCCACCGCCGCCAGGTCAGTGAAGTCCGTAAGCGACGAGAGGTCGGTGCGGCCATCGGGGCCAATGGGCAGTTCGATGATCTCGTAGCCGGTGGGCCGCAGGTAGGAGGCGATCACCTCGCGACAGTGGGGATGGACGGCGCGGGAAACCGCCACCCGCCGGCTCTTCTTGACCACCCGCAGCCCCATCAGCAGCGCCTCGGCCAGGGCCGAGGCGCCATCGTAGAGAGAGGCGTTGGCCACATCCAGGCCGAGCAACCGCGCAGTCAGCGTCTGGAACTCGAAGATGCCCTGCAGCGTCCCCTGGGCCATTTCCGGCTGGTAGGGCGTGTAGGAGGTCAGGAACTCGGAGCGGCTGGCCAGCGTACGCACGGTTTCCGGAATGTGATGATGGTAACGCCCGGCCCCGACCAGCACGCTGTGACGGGGAGAGATCTCCGCGCTGGCGGTGATCTCTCCCATCAGGTCGACAAGCTGCCATTCGGTATGGGGGGCGGGGATCGGGATGGCACCATCGAAACGGCATTCGGCAGGGATCGCGGAAAACAGCTCCTCAAGGCTCCCCTTGCCGACTACCGCCAGCATTTCCGTTATTTCTTCCGGGGTATGGGGCAGGTAGCGCATGGTTTATCCCCTCAGCATATCGATGTAATCCTCGGCGGACAGCAGTTCATCGTTCTCACCGGCGTCAGTCGGTCTGATCTCGACGATCCAGGCGCCATACGGGTCCTGATTGATCAACTCGGGGGTGTCGACCAGGGCCTCGTTCACCGCCACCACCTCGCCACCCACCGGCATGTAGATCTCCGAAACGGCCTTGACCGATTCCAGGGTCCCGAACTCGTCGCCCTTTTCGAAGATGTCGCCGACCTCAGGCATCTCGACATAGACAATATCCCCCAACTGATCCTGGGCGTAGTCGCTGACGCCTATCCGCACCGTTTCGCCCTCCACTGCGGCCCATTCATGATCTTCGGTGTAGCGCACAGTCTCCGGAAATTCGAGTTCGCTCAGTTCCTTCATCGTCTCCGTCCTCCCATCGGTTTCATTACAGCATTGACGTTATGGGGCGCCTTGCCGACCTGTGGGGCCGGATGTCCGCACGTATCTCCACCCTGATTTCCCGTTTGCCATCGGTAATACCGCAGATACTGCCGTACTGCAGGGGTCTGTTGACTTTGACGAAGCCGCAGCAGAGCCCGCGAGGCCGGAAATCCTCAGGACGGCCCTCGGCTGCCGGGGTTGCCGTGCTGATGATAGCCTCGCCGACCCGGCCAATGGCCATATCGGTGGCACAGGTCAGCACCTGCCCTATTGTATCACCTTGCAGGTTTGTTACAAAGGTGTCTTTTCCGACGCTGATCTTCCGCAGATCGAAGCCGGCAAAGGGCAGTGTGTACTCTCCGGCAGGGCTTTCGAGCAGTGCGACAGCGCCGAGAAAATCTTTGCTGAAGGCCTTCCCCGAATCATCCCAGGGCAGGGCAAACAGCCAGGGATTGTTGGCAAATTTCCATGGACCGATATCCTGGTGCGACAGTGGCAGCACCGCCCCGGTCCGCAGCGAATCGCGGGCGGCGAGGCCGCAGGGCAGCACCGCAAACTCTTCGCCTGCCGCCAGCACCGTCTGCCACAGCGACACGATCCGGTCGGCGGCGACAAACAGCTCGAAACCGAACTCGCCGGTGTAACCAGTGCGGGAAAGCAGCAGCGGCGTGCCGTCAAGCAGCGCCACCGCCTGGGGGGCCATCAGCTCGCCGAAACCGCCCCTGCAGGAAAAGTAGGCCATGCCGGCAAAGGCCGCCACCGGGTCCGTGAGCACCCGGGCCAGCACCTTCGCCGCCAGCGGCCCCTGGATATCCATCTTGCCGATCCGGTCGCTATGATCGACAATCTGCACAGCGGCGGCCTCCGGGCGATCCCGGAGATGACCTGCCACGATCCCGCCCATGCCGGCGAGCCCCGCGCCGAAGGCGAAGACGGCGAGGAAGACGTACTGGATCCGCACGCCAGAGGCGGCCAGCATCTCACGGTCGTCCACGCCTGCGCGGATGAGCATGCCAAGCCGGGTGCGGTTCAGGACGAGCCACA
>CAYYWK010000497.1:0-2927 GCA_964475345.1 uncultured Desulfobulbus sp. | reverse complement strand
CGGCCGGCCGGCCGGCGCCGGGCAAGGAGCTGATCCTGGCTGACGGGCGGGGCCGGTCCGTTCCCGCCGGAGAGACCGGAGTGCTGGTGGTGCGGGGACGTCACCTGTCGCCGGGCTACTGGCGCCGCCCGGACCTGACCCGCGACGCCTTCCTGGAGGCGGAAGACGGGGGCATGCGCGGCTATCGCAGCGGAGATTGCGGCCGGTTCAACAAGGATGGGCTGCTGGAGTTGCTCGGACGGACCGACTCGCGGGTCAAGCTGCGAGGTCAGCTCGTGGACACGGCGGCCGTCGAAGCGGCCATCGCCGCGTACTCGGGCATCGCCGAAGCGGTCGTCTGCCTGGTGCCAGGCCCTGCCGCCACCGACCAGCTGGTCGCTGTTGTCTCCGGCGAGCCGCCCGCAACCACCACCTGGGCCGATCTCCGGGAGCGACTGGCGGCGGTGCTGCCTGGATTCATGGTTCCCACGTCGTTTCTGCATCTGCCCGCTTTGCCCCGCGGGCCCGGCGGAAAAATCGACCGGAAATCTCTGGCCGGGTTGTGCGCCAGCCAGTGCAGGAACGGCGAGTACGCACCTCCGGCCTCCGATCTCGAGCGACGCATCGCCGCCGTTGCCGAGGCGGTGCTGGGCCAGCACCCGATCGGCGTCCGGGACGACCTGTTCGCACGAGGTCTGGACTCGCTGCGCTACGGCGCACTGCACGTGGCGCTGGAGCAGGAACTGGGGCGACGGCTGCCGGATGAGGCGATCCTGCGGGCCCGCACCATCGAGCAGCTGGCGCAGCCGGGGGGCGGACTGCAGCGGGTGGTTGGCCCGGCCCGGGGGGCCGGCGAATCGGTGCCCGGCGGGGGGCAGGAGTACGGCAAGTCCTGGCGCCGTCTCGATCGGGAGATGCGTGCCCGCTTCCACGCCGCGCGACTGCTTGGCCTGTTGCCGTTCGAGTGGAGCTTCGCCGGCCTGAGGTGGTTGACGGAGCGTCGAATGGTTCGGGCGTCAGGGCCGGTGCGCGAGCGGGTCGCGATGATCCGGTCCTTCCTCGCGGCGGTCAAGTCAACCGCGGACGTGGACGCTGCGGTCGGCCGCAGCCTGTGCTGCAACTACGCCCAGCCCTGGCTGCTGAGGTCGCTGGCGCGTGCGGCTTCCCGGGGCGCCGGCAGGCACTGCACGGTCGTGGGTCTGGAGCATTTCCAGCGCGCGAGGGCCGGCGGCCGCGGCGTCATTCTGGCGGTCAGCCACTTCGGCATTCCCCATGCCGACTTGCTGGTTCTCGATCGTGCCGGCGAGCGCGGGATCGTGACACTGGGTGCGTTCGACTACGAACTGAAACTGCTGGGCCTTGACCACCATCCGCACGTGCCTCTCGTGGTGGAGCCGGTCGGCAATTTCGTGTTCCGTGGCACGTTCCTGCGCCGGGCGCAGGCGGTGCTGGCGGATGGCGGTGTGGTCCGCTTGGCGGCCGATGGACTGCATGGCACAGGCGGGCGGCTCTGGCCGTTCCATGGGCGGAACCATCATTTCCGACCAGGACTTGGCGAACTGGCCGTGGAGAGCGGCGCCCCCGTGGTGCCCGTGTTCGGTGTCCTGGACGACGGCGGCCGCCTGTGTGTCGAGTTTCTTCCTCCGCTGGACGCCCCCGGAGTCGGACTGCCGAAGGCTGCGGCGGTGGAGGTGTGCCTTGCCCAGTATCTGCGCTTGCTGGAGCACCGCTGGGCCCTGGATCCAGGGAGCGTAGTCTGGGAAAGATCGCTAGCCTATCTGGATGGGTCGCGGGTGAATCCCGGATGATCGGCACGGCTGGCGCCAAGGAAGAAGTGCTCGATATGCTCGCGGCCGAGGGCCCAACCCAGCAAGCCTTGTTCGAACGCGCTCGCAGGCTGCGCCGGGAACACTTCGACGACAGGGTCGTGGTCCGGGGGGTTATTGAGATCACCAATCTCTGCCGCGTCAACTGCAGCTACTGCCCGATGCGTCGGGACAACACACGGGACAACAACACGTTCCGCCTCGGCATCGACGAGATCATGGGGGCTGCCAAGGAGATCCAGGCTTGCGGCATCGGAGTTGTGTTCTTTCAGGCGGGTGAAGTGCCGCAGACCACGACACTCCTGGCCGAGGTCATTCCCCGTGTGAAAGACCTGTTCAACGGCGATGTCGAGGTGTTGCTGAACATCGGGATCAAGTCGCACAACGAGTACGAGCTGTTGCGTCGGAAGGGCGCGGATTCTGCCATCCTGAAGTACGAGACCTCGGATGTGGGCTTACACCTGCATCACCGCGAGGAGGCGCTGGAACGGCGCCTGGAATGCATCCGCACCCTGCAGTCGCTCGGCTACCGGGTGGGGAGCGGCACGATCGTCGGGCTGCCCGGCCAGACCCGCGAGATCCTGGCCGACGACGTGCTCCTGTCCCGCGACCTGAATCTGGACATGTCGAGCAGTTCACCCTTCCTGCCGGCACCCGGGACACCGTTGGCCGAGGCTCCTCCCGGGGATCTGCCCACGTCGCTGAACACCATGGCCGCGATGCGTGTGTTGCTTCCCGGTGCCTTGATTCCGTCAGTGAGTGCACTCGAACGTCTGAGGCCTGGAGGCCAGCTGATGGGCCTGAATGCCGGTGGCAACGTCCTCACCATCAATTTCACGCCGCAGTCGCGCACAGCGGACTACCTGATCTACGGCAAGAACCGTTACCTGGTGCGCATCGACCACGTTCGCCGTCTGCTCGACGAGGCTGGCCTGTCCCACCCGCTCAACGGGGGTTGATCGGCCGTCAGCGGGGTGTCTCGAGCCAGTGGCTGAGGTCGCTGAGCCGCAGGATGTCGTCGCGGAAGTGGCCGGTGAATTCCGCATGGAGTTCGCGCGGAAGTTTGCGGCGCTTCAGATCGCGTGTGCTGCGGGCATAGGCGTCGTCCCGCCAGCGTCGCGG
>CAYYWK010000496.1:0-2936 GCA_964475345.1 uncultured Desulfobulbus sp. | reverse complement strand
AAATCGCCGCCGTTCCGTAACGGGCTGGTCATGGAAATCCCTCATGAAGATGTGAACAGTGATCGGCTTCTCAATCAGAGCATCTCGAGGGCGCAGGCCATCGACACCCCGCCGCCGCCGCAGAGGGTGGCCAGGCCCAGGGTCTTGCCACGTTTTTTCATGGCGTGCAGCAGAGTGACCATGATCCTGGAACCGGTGGAGCCCACCGGGTGGCCAAGGCCGATGCCGGAGCCGTTGACGTTGCTGATCTCGCGGTTCAGCCCCAACTCCTTCTCGCAGCCGAGGTACTGGGCGGCGAAGGCTTCGTTGACCTCGACCAGCTCGAAATCGCTGATGGCGAGACCTGATCCGGCCAGGAGGTTGCGGACTGCCGGCACCGGCGAGAGACCCATGATCGACGGGTGGCAGGCTCCCCTGGCCGTCGCCCTGATCCTGGCGATGGGCGGTATCCCCAGGTCCTTCGCCCTGTCGGCGGCCATGATGACCATGCCGCTGGCGCCGTCGTTGATGCCGCTGGAGTTGCCGGCGGTTACGGTGCCGGTCCCTGGGACGAAGGCCGGCGGCAGGCTGCGGAGCATGTCCATGGTCATGCCGGGGCGGAAGTGTTCGTCTTTGTCGAATCTCAGCGGCGGTTTCTTGCGCTGCGGCACCTCGACCGGGACGATCTCGTCGGCGAAGGAGCCGTCGGCGGTGGCCCGTTCCGCCTCGTTGTGGCTGCGCAGGGCGACCTCGTCCATCTCCTCCCTGGTGATGCCCAGATGCTGGGCGACGAATTCAGCGGTGTGGCCCATGATATACGGCTTGCCGACGAACATCGACAGCGGCGGGCGGCTGGCGTCCACCGGGCCGTCTTCGGGGTGGGGGATGATGTGCGAGCCGCAATGAAGGGCATGGATCAGGTTGTCGACGAAGCTCTGGTCCTGCAGCCGGCAGCCCCAGCGGGCCCCGGGAACGGAGTAGGGGACGCTCGACATGTGTTCGGTGCCACCGGCGAGGATGATGTCGGCCATGCCGGCCTGGATCATCGCCATGCCCGAGACCACCGCCTCCATCCCGGAGATGCAGACCCGGTTGACGGTGGCGGCGGAGACGGTCTCCGGGATGCCGGCCAGCAGGGCGCCGACCCGGGTGACGTTCAGGGTGTCGGCGGATTCCATGCAGCAGCCGTAGCGGATGTCGTCGATCAGGGCGGGTTCGATGCCGGCCCGGCGAATGGCTTCCTTCATGGTGATGCCTGCCAGGGTAGCGCCGTTGAGGTCGCGGAGGGTGCCGCCGAAGGCGCCGATGGCGGTCCGGCATGCGGATACGATGACTACGTCCTTCATAGTGTGCTCCTCTCTGGTGTGGTCGGTTACCGCCTGATCCCGTTGAACAGCAGGTCGGTGATGATTTTCGCCGTCTCGCCGCTATCCACGGCCTCGTTGAAGATGGCCCGGTTCAGGCAGGCATGTTCGATGCTGCCGAAAATAGTGTTGCGGATGGCGGAGGGGGGGAGGTCGTCGCGGATTTCACCGGCGGCCGCACCCTCGTTGATGATATCGATGATGAGCCGGTTGAACCGGCGGACCAGGGCGTAGGCCTCGCTGTTGAAATACTCCTCAGAGTTCCTGACCTCGAGCAGGATGATCCTGGCGAAGACCCGGTGGTTGGCGTAGCGTTCGATCGAGGACCAGATGATCTTCCGCAGTTTGTTCATCGCGCCGTCGATGCCTTGCAGGTCCCGGTCGATCTGGGTCAGGAACTGTTCGTAGTGCTCGCGCAGAACATGGTGCAGCAGGTCGCGCTTATCCTTGAAATATTTGTAGATCAACCCTTCGGTGACACCGGCGGTCGCGGCGATGTCGGCGATGGTGAGGGATTCGAAGGTGCGTTCCTCGAGCAGCGAGCGCATGGCCTGGATGATCTTCAGTTTTCCTGGGGGGACGGGTGAAATCGGCGCGGGCATAGGCAGAGGTTATGGAAAATTACCTCGGATTCATGTTCATATATATATAATTAACAAGTGTATACAGAATATTAAACTGGAAAATATAGCAGGATTGAAGATTTTGAGTAAATAATATTTACCACAGTAAGCCATGCCTGTCAAGCGGGGAGCAGTCCCGGCGGACGCCTGAAGCAGTCCCGGCGGACGCCTGAACTATTCTCTGGAGAAATTGGAAAATCATGCTATCTTATAGGCGGCTGGCAAGAAGCCTCTGCAGGACATTCCGGATTATTGTGCCAGGTCCTGCCTCGCGAGCGGATTGCAGGCGACGCCAACTGGAATGGGGAAAGCACGGCGACGGATGTCCATCTGGAATACAGCTGGCTGGCAATGGGGAGGGGGAATGTTTTCACGGATTGCAAAACGCCTGAAATCCTTTTCAGATAGGCCGGACGCACAGAAGGAGGACAGGAGGATGCTGCGCTTGCTCTATCTCCTCGCCGCATTGACGATTGCCGCTACCATCTATATCACAAACGTCCGAGAGGCAGATAAGGTCCAGGACTACCAGGCCTATTCCAAAGAAGATCTCCTCGATGGAATCGACACCGCCAGATGATCCGTCTCTGCAGGTGACGGGCAAGACGGTTTCGCCGGTTTTTTAACGGGCCGGGTATGCCGTCCGGAAACATCTTCCTGGACGGCTCAAAGACCTAATTTTCAAGGGAAAAGGCAGATCACACCTCGCCGCGAAGACAACGGGACAATGGCCGCCGCATCCGATTCCGATCACCCCAATCCACCCGCTATGAACGAGCACAAAAATGTCCTGGGCCTGCCCCTTGAGACCTGCAGCCAGGAACCACTGACCGGGTTCACCCGTGAAGGCACCTGCAAGGTCGTCGACGGGGATTACGGTATCCATGCCGTGTGCATTATCGCCACCAGTGAGTTTCTCGAGTTTTCGAAGATTGCCGGCAACGATCTCACCACGCCGATGCCGCAATAC
>CAYYWK010000495.1:0-2937 GCA_964475345.1 uncultured Desulfobulbus sp. | reverse complement strand
GTTCCTGCACCATCCAGGCCCAGGCGTGCTCGGCGGGGATCGGGTAGGGGGCCTCGAAACCGGATGCTCCGGCGGGAGAAAATCCGCAGCGGGGGTAGTAGCCGGGGTGGCCGAGGACGAAGACCAGGCCGACGCCTGCTGCAGCCAGCTGCCGCAGTCCTTCGCGGATCAGCTGTCCGCCGATTCCCTGTCCCTGGCGGTCCGGATGGACGGCGAGGGGGGCGAGGATCGCGCCGGCGACGTCCTCATCGCTGCCGGCTATTCTGACGCCGGTGAAGAGGACGTGGCCGACGATCCGTTCCCCCTCGATCGCGACCAGCGAAAGGACCGGCCTGGCGCTGGGGTCTGCCAGCAGGTCGGTGACCAGGGCGGCCACCTCCGAGCCTTGTTCCGCACCGAATGCTGCGATGACAAGGTCCCTGACAGTTTCGGTGTCATTGTCTGCCATTGTTCGCATCTGCATAGGCATATCCTCGTGATCTGTGAAGCGTCTGCGAAGAGTCGGCCGGTCTTTCCAGGGTCGTTCTTGCAGCAGGCGGCGTCTACGGGTGGAAGCGGCCGTTGCCGACTGCGCCGTCGGTGCCGGTTGCCCCGCCGGGCCAGATCCCCTCGAAATAGGCATTCCGGAATGTCTCGAAAAACTGTTCCTGCCAGCAGACCCGCTCATCGAACAACGCCACCGAGATGTCAAAGTTCAGCTGGCTCCGCATCCGCTGCAGGTATCCGGCATGGCCCTTGCCGGTGATGAACCTGACGTGCTCGCCGGCGGTCTCCTTGCGGGTCCCGCTCCAGTAGAAGGCCAGCCAGGGCACGACCGGGCCCACATGGTCGATGACGTCGGCATCCTGGACCACCCTGACCGCATCGGGGTGCTCGCCGGAGGCCTGGCGCTGGTTGTGCAGCCGGACGATCTCGCCGACCCGGGCCAACTCGTCGCCGCTGCAGTGCTTTTCAAGCGCTTTGGCGGTGATCCGCGCTCCCTTGAGGTTGTGGGGCTCGCTGCCCTTGCCGATATCGTGGAAGAGTGCGCCGGTGAAGATGACGTCGAGGTCGGTCGCCAGGTTCAGGCGGTCGCAGAGGGTCTCGGCAATCCTGGCGGTGCGCAGGCCATGGTAGAAGAGCCAGCCCGGCTCGCGCCCGTTGTGCTCCTGGCGCTTCAGCATCCGTTCTCTGGCGATCTGTTCAATCTGTTGGCGGTCCATGTCGCTTCGTTGGTGAAAATGATCTGTGCCGACGCCGGCAAGCCGGGCGTCGCGTGCAGGGCTCTGCAGCCTCCGCAGTCATTTCCCCTCGCCCGTCTGCTCGTTTACCCAGGAGGGGCGACGACAGGACGGGGCCAGCCGAGGGATGCTGACGGCAGGTCAAAAGTATACCTGCAGGTTTGTTCGGAGGGAAGGGTGAATAGTGCGGAATGTGCGAAGATTTTACAGCCGGTCGCACGGCAGGGAAGCCGGTTCCGAAGGATGCCAGCGGAGGTGCGCGGGCAGGGGGCTAGACGTCGACGTAGCGCGATTCCTTGAACCCGCAGTCGGATCATCTGATCTCAGGGTCCGTGCCGCCGATGTCGCCGTACAGCGGATGCGGCCGGCAGGCGACCATCGCCAGTGCATGCCATCCGCAGTGCGGGCAGATCTCAAAGGCCTCGCCGGTTCCGGCCTGCGGGTAGCGGCCTGTTTCAACCCTCCCGGAGAGCAAGGCGGCGATAGACTGCCGGACTGTGTCCAGCTCAACGCTGAGATTGGCGGCCAGGGCACTGATCTCGCTGTTTTCCAGGCCCTGGCTTTCTTCCCTCAGCCGTGATGCCAGCTGTATGGCGCTCGATACGGATGAAATAACGTCGATCATGCTGGTAACCTCATGCGGTGTGACAACAGGCTGATCTGTAACGTCATGGCGCGGGTGGCGTCAACGGCGGTTCGGCTCACTCATGCTACACCTGACCAACCACCGCTGTCAACAGGCAGTCTGCGCGGCGGCAGGCGAGGGGCCTGGATGCTGCCGGCGGCTCAGCGGTCCCGGAGCCCTTTTTTCACCGATTTGACGAGCTTGCCGAAGTCCCGCTCTTTCTTGCGCTTTTCGAGGCGGGACATCTGGTAGAACGCTGATTCCTCTTTGAGCTTCAGGTAGTTGTCGAAACGTTCGCGGCCTATTTCGCCTGAATCGATCGCCTCGCGAACGGCGCAGCCCGGTTCGCCGGAGTGGCTGCAGTCGCGGTAGCGGCAGGTGTCGGCGAGGGCGGCGATATCGGCGAAGCTGCCGTCGAGGCCGGCCTCCGCTCCGGCGATGCCGAACTCGCGCATGCCCGGGTTGTCGATGACCAGCGCGCCGCCCTCCAGCCGGAACAGTTCGCGGCGGACGGTGGTGTGGCGGCCCTCGCCGGTGCCGCTGACCGTGCCGGTGCCGGCGATCTCGCGGCCGACCAGCAGGTTGATCAGCGTGCTCTTGCCGACCCCCGACGAACCGACGAAGCAATAGGTTTTGCCCGGTTGCAGCAGCTGCCGGAATGCATCAAGGCCCTCGCCGGTGAGGCTGCAGACGGTGACAATCGGCGCGGCGATGCCGGCGGAGCGGATTGCGGCAATCTGCGCGGCCAGGGTCTCTGCGTCCACCAGATCGGTCTTGGTGAGCAGGATGCACGGATCGGCCCCGCCATCCCGCACCATCACCAGGTAGCGTTCCAGCCGCTTGAGGTTGAAGTCGAAGTGGCAGGACTGGACGATGACCACCTGGTCGACGTTGGCCGCGATCATCTGGCAGTCGAAACCGTCGCCGGCCGTTTTCCGGCGCAGCGCGGTCCGGCGCTCGACGACCGCGTGGACCACGCCGAAGTCGTCGTGCGGCTGCTTTTCCACGCAGACCCAGTCGCCCACGCAGGGCAGTTCGTCGGGCTGCTGGTGGCGGTGCAGGAAACTGCCGGCCAGCTTCGCCCTGAACGGG
>CAYYWK010000494.1:0-2942 GCA_964475345.1 uncultured Desulfobulbus sp. | reverse complement strand
CTGGAGGCGACGCGGCAGATCAGGAAGGCCGGTTTCACCTCGATCCCGATCATCGCCATGACCGCCAACGCGATGAAGGGCGACCGGGAAATCTGTCTTGAGGCCGGCATGAACGACTACATCAGTAAGCCGATCAAGCGGGAAGTGGTCTTTTCCATCATTGAGAAATGGCTCTATGAGCGGAACTGAAGGCTACCCACGGTGAAATCGGTGGTCCAACCAGGCAACCGCATCCTCGCCTGGCTCGACGACGATCGGCCTGGACGGTCGCAATGTGTTTCGGCTGCACGCCGAATGCTGCGGATCGCCGTCATCACTCTCCGTGAGTTCCGCCGCAACGACCTGTCGCTACGCGCCTCCGCCTTAACCCTCACCATTCTGCTCTCGCTGGTGCCGATCCTGGCGATGAGCGCCGCCGTCATCAAGAGCCTGGGCGGAGACAACCACCTTTATCAACTGGCCCATGAGGCCCTGGCCATCCTTGAGCAGCAGGCCGTGCCGCTGGCTCCGGATACTGGCCCCGCACCCTCCGAATCCACTCTTCTCGACCACCTGCGGGAAGCAGTCGACATGATCTTCGACTACGTCGACCGGACCAATTTCGCCGCCCTCGGCGGCATCGGCACGCTTGCGTTCGTCTTCAGCATCCTGTTGGTCCTGCACCAGATCGAAGAGGCGATGAACACCATCTGGCATGTCGCGGCGGGACGCTCCTTTTTGCGCAAGCTCTCCGACTACATCACGCTGCTGGTGCTTATGCCGCTGGCAGTCAATATCGGGTTCGCGGCCAGCGCTTTCATCGAGCGGCCGGAACTGCTCACCCGGCTCGATGCCTACGTTCCCGTCCTGTGGCTTGAGGGGCAGCTGCTCAAGACGATCCCGGTCATCTTCCTCACCCTCGCCCTGTGGATCCTCTACCTCTTCTTTCCCAACACCCGGGTCAGAACCCTGCCTGCGCTGACCGGGGCCTTCCTGGCGGCGGTCTGCTGGTTCGCGGCCCAGAGCCTCTTCATCTCGATGCAGATCGGCGTTTCCAGATACAACGCCATCTATGGCTCGTTTGCCGGACTTCCGCTCTTTCTCCTCTGGCTCCATTTTGTCTGGCTGGTGGTTCTGGCCGGGGCCCAGCTGGCCTACGCCATCCAGAACAGCCCGTCTCTGCGGCTCACTGGACAGCCTGCCCAAAAGTCCCAGCGGCTCGATGCCGGTTTCGCGATTATGATCGAGGTGCAACAGGCCTTCGAAAACCGGCGGGAACTGACCTTCGCCGAGTTGGAACGGCTGCTGGCAGGCCACGGACGGAACACAGTCAGGGAGGTCGGCGCCGATCTGGCCAGGGCCGGCCTGCTGCACGTTTCCGCTGCCGACGGTTGGCTGCTGC
Source organism: uncultured Desulfobulbus sp. (assembly GCA_964475345.1). Taxonomy (GTDB): domain Bacteria; phylum Desulfobacterota; class Desulfobulbia; order Desulfobulbales; family Desulfocapsaceae; genus Desulfoprunum. The sequence goes on along the minus strand of CAYYWK010000494.1, from coordinate 1,561 downwards.
CTGCAGGCCCCGCAGAGACCTTTCGCCCGTCGGCACTCGTCGCGGTAATCACCGGCGCCACGGCATCCTCAGACGAGCCACCGCAGCAATAAAAAAAGGCGGGGAAGCCTCCTTCCCCGCCTCGAGCATCGTCATTCCCTGTAAACATTTTCCGACACGTCGTTCAGGCCGATCTTCTCCCGTCCAGGGTGATGGTGAACTCGGAGCCGACCCCTTCCTGACTGCGGACATCAATCCGGCCGTTGTGGGCCTGGACGATGTGCTTGACGATAGCCAGCCCCAGGCCGGTGCCGCCCACCGCCCTGCTCCTCGCCTTGTCGCTGCGGTAGAAACGTTCGAAGAGCCGCGGCAGGTGTTCGGCGGCAATGCCGCATCCGGTATCCCTGACGGTGATCGTAACCCTCCGGCCGCCGCCGTTATCCTCGGTCAGCCGTGCTGCCACGGTGACGACGTCATCCCGGCGGCTGTACTTGATGGCATTGACCAGCAGGTTGACCACAGCCTGCTCGAGCAGGGTATTGTTCATTGTCACCAGGATATCTTCAGCACAGTCGACAACCAGCCCGACACCGACTCGGTCGGCCTCCATCTGGCAGGTCTGGACCGCCGACTCGAGGACCATCCGCAGCGGCCCGTCCTGAAGATGGATGTCGCCGACACGGGATTCCTGCTCGATGCGCGACAGCGCCAGCAGGTCGTCGATGATCGCGTTCAGCCGATCCGACTGGCGAAGCACCGTCTGCAGGAATTTGACCGCATCCTCGCGGTTGTCGAGAGCTCCATCGAGCAGGGTCTCGACGTAGCCACGGATCGAGGTGATCGGGGTGCGCAGTTCATGGGAAACATTGGCGACAAAGTCCCGGCGGATGGTCTCGAGCCGCCGCAGCTTGGTCACGTCGTTGATCACCACCAGCACCCCGACTTTTTCCGCCTTGCCGTCGTAGAGGGTAACGATGCGGACCTGCAGCAGCTTTTCGCCATTCTGCTCCCGGAAGACGATCTCTTTCTCCACCGACTCGCCAGTCGCCAGCACCCGGCCGATCTGGACCTGCAGTTCGATATGGCGGACCACCGCCTGCAGCAGCTTGCCGGGAGCCTGCCGCTGATCGAAGTCGAGCATGCGTGCGGCGGCGGCATTGATGCTGATGATCCTCTCCTCCGTGTCGACTGCGATCACCGCCTCGACCATGCTCGAGAACACCGTGTCCAGTTGCTTGCGGTCGGTCTCGATGGTCCGGATTTTCTCGTTGAGCATTTCCGCCATCCGGTCCATCGAGGTGGCCAGCGACACCACCTCGAGCGAAGCCGACCCCGACTGGTAGCCGTGCATCCGCTGGCTGAAGTCACCGCGGGCGAAGGCCTCGGCGTTCTTCTTCATTTTCTCGAGCGGCTCGCTGATATTGCGCGATATCACCAGGACGATCAGGGCGGAGACGACGAGCACCAGCAACGAGCCGAGTCCGATCCTCAGCTGAATGCCTGACAGGGCGCGATCGATGGAGGTCACCGGCACCGCCAGGCGCAGCACAGCCTCGATGGCGTTCGGGGTGACGCCCCCTTC
>CAYYWK010000493.1:0-2956 GCA_964475345.1 uncultured Desulfobulbus sp. | reverse complement strand
CTGCGGCGGAGCCGGCCGGACTGCTGGCTGACATACCATTCCTACTATCGCGGCCCGGACGTGGTCGGGCCGCTGCTGGCGCGGCGGCATCGCCTGCCGTACTTCATCCTGGCCCCGTCCTATGCCACCAAGTACCGCCGGCGGCTGAAAACCTGGCCCGGCTTTCTTCTCAACCGCCGGGCGCTGGCCGCCGCCGACCTGCTCTTCGTCAACAAGCGCCGGGACGCCCATAACCTGCTGCGGCTGGTCTCCGCCGAAAAGATCGTCTATATCCCGCCGGGCATCCGCACTGCAAACTTTCCTGCCGATACCGGGTCGCGAGAGCGCATCCGTCAGGAGCTGGGACTTGCCGACCGGAAGGTGGTGGTCACCGCGGCGATGATGCGCCCCGGGGTCAAGGAGGAGGGCATCGCCTTCGTCATCGAGGCCTGCGCAGACCTTGTGCCGCGCATCCCGGCGTTGCACCTGCTGGTGGTCGGCGACGGCCCCGGTCGCGCCCGGCTTATGGAAAAGGCCGCCAGACTGCTGCCGGGGGCCTGCACCTTCGCCGGCCTGGTGGAACCGGCTCGGATGCACGAATACTACGGGGCCGGGGAGCTTTTCGCCTTTCCCGGGATCAACGAGGCCTTGGGGATGGTCTATCTCGAGGCCCAGTGCTGCGGCCTGCCGGCGGTCGCCACCAGCCATGACGGGGCCCCTGAGGTGGTGGCCGACGGAGTCAGCGGGATCATCGTGCCCCCCTTTGACCCCGCGGCCTTCGCAGCTGCCATCGCCCGGCTGCTCGAGGATGACGGCCTGCGGCAGCGTCTGGCTGAACAGGCCAGGACCCGCGTCCGGCGTGACCACGATATCCAGGTCAATTACCGGGACCTTTTCCAGCGGATGAGCGGCTTTTGCGAAGGGAGGGGGCGATGAATGTCATCGGCCTGCTCCGCCACGGTCCGACGGCCTGGAATCGGGAGAAACTGATCCAGGGGGACAGCGACGTGCCGCTTGCCGAGGATTCCTTTGCCGTCGAGCCCTGGCGGCGACTCGTCTTAGCCTGCGGCCCCTGGGACCGGCTGGTCTCAAGCCCGCTCTCCCGCTGCCGGCGGACCTGCGAGCTGCTGTTTCCGGACAGGGGGTACATGGTGGAGGACGATCTTCGCGAGCAGGACTGGGGAAACTGGACAGGAGCCACCCTCGCAGGGATCGAGGCCCGCTTCCCGGGGGCCATCGCCCTCCAGGAACAGCGCGGCTGGGACTTCACGCCGGGGGGAGGGGAGAGCCGTAGGGCGGTGCTGGCCAGGAGCCTGGCCGCCATTGCCAGGATCACGAACGAATGCGACGATGAACGGATCCTGATCATCACCCACCTCGGCGTCATCAAGATGCTGCTCAACCACCTGCACGGTTCGCTGTTCCTGCCCGGCCAGTCCTTTGCTGTGTCCAAGCGGGCCCTGCACCTGCTGCGCCGAGAGGAGGGGAAACTGTCAATTCTTGCCCACAATATCGAGCTGCCATGAATATCCTCCACTATACCCAGCACGTCCTCGGTATCGGCCACCTGTTCCGCAGCCTGGCCATCGACCGGGCCCTGGCCCCGGCCACCGTCCACCTGGTGACCGGCGGCCCGGCGGTGACGCTGGAGATGCCTGCCAACGTCAGGCACCATCCGATGCCCGCCCTGAAGATGGACAGCGACTTTCGGGAGGTGCTGACCGTCGACCGAAACGCGGATCTCGAGTCGACCTGGGGGATGCGGGAGGCGATTCTCCTCGACCTGCTGCGCCGCATCGAACCGGAGGTCATCCTGGTGGAGATGTTCCCCTTCGGCCGCAAGCGCTTTTCCCGCGAACTGCTGCCCCTGCTCGACGTCAACAGCGCCAGGGAAAAGCCTGCCAGGGTGCTGTGCAGCCTCCGCGACATCCTGGTGGAAAAGGACGATCAGGCGGCCTTCGAGGCCAAGGCGCTGAAGTGGCTGAACCGCTATTTCGACGGCGTCCTGGTCCATGCCGATCCCGAGCTGATATCTCTTGAGGCCACTTTCTCGCGGGTCGCGGACATCGCCTGCCCGCTCTGGTACACCGGCTATGTCGCTCAAGGCCCGCAGGAGTCCGACCGGACTGCCGCCCGCGCCGCCCTCGGCCTGGACGGCGCCTCCCCGATCGTCCTCGCCAGCGCCGGCAGCGGCACGGTGGGGGGCGATCTGCTGCTGGCAACGGTGATGGCCAGCCGGCTGCTGGCGAAGAGCCTGCCGCACCGGCTGCTGCTCTTTCACGGTCCCCATGCAGACGTCGAGGTGCGACGGCAGCTCGCCGGTCTTGCCGCCGATCAGCCCCACATGCGGATCGAGGCCTTTGCCAGCCGTTTCCCCGATTACCTGCTGGCAAGCGACCTGTCGGTCAGCATGGCCGGCTACAACACCACGATGAACCTGCTGGCCTGCGGCACGCCCGGACTGCTCTACCCCTTCGACCAGAACCGCGAACAGCGGCTGCGGCTGACGGCGCTGGCGGATCGCGGTTGTCTCGAACTGCTCGAGGCCGCCGACCTGGAGCCGGCGCACCTGGCCCGCCGCATCGAGAGGGCCCTGTCCGCTCCGGCAACGGAGGGACCAGCGCTGCGCCTGCACGGAGACCGCGAAAGCGCCGCCATCATCCACGGCCTGCTGGCCGGGGAGGATCAGCGATGAGCAGCTACGGCAGGCTTTCGGCAATCTGGCGGCGGGTACCCGAGGACATCGCAGAGCGCCTGCAGCAGATCTTCGACCGCCATCCCGGCTGCCGCATCTTTTTTCGGGCCGACGACATCGCCATCCCTTCGCAGCGCCAAAACCGTCTGTTGGAGAGCTTTGTCCGCCATGACATGCCGCTCTGCGCGGCCATCGTCCCGACCTGGATCACCGCCGGGCGCTGGCGGCAGATCCGTGCCGTTGTCGGTGACCGGCACGAGCTCTTCTGCTGGCACCAGCACG
>CAYYWK010000492.1:0-2962 GCA_964475345.1 uncultured Desulfobulbus sp. | reverse complement strand
TGGTGCAGCCCAACGCCCCCCATCAGAATCAGGCTTGTGGTGATGGCACAGGACAGGAATTGAAGCTTCCGCCTTCTGCGCCTGAAGGCCAGGCCTCAGTGTTTGCAGAGAGGAAGTCGAATCTCTGGCCAGAAACGAGGGCGGCGATCTTCGCAAACCATCGTGATTGCCCAGCTCGGCAATTGCAAGGTCTCGTCTCTGCTTGTCCCCTTTCCCAGACACCGCCTAGCTCGACCGCATGGGGCGGTAGCCCCTCCCGATCCCCACCCGAAAACTGCAGCCGGCGATGCTTGGAGGATACAACTCAGCCAGGGATCCATGAGGTACGGAATCTCGAGGGATCGCAATGGCTCCGCCTCACGAAACCCTGCCCGTCGCACCCGAAGCCAGTTCCGCCTGCCCCGCCGCAAACACACTCGCCACCTCGGCAGCCGTCAACAGCCGGTTCCACAGAGCCACATGGGCGATCGCCCCGCAGAAGGCGGTCTTGCCGATGGACCCACCCAGGGTGATGACTCCCGGCCCGTGCCGGGGCTGGACATTCCACTTCGGCGGATTGTTGTACTTGTCCCCAGGGCTTCGCTTCGCCATCTCTCCCTGCTTGTACAGGATCGCTCCGCGGCTCTGCTCGGTGCCGTCAATCCAGCCCTCTCCCTGCCCCACGAGGAAGATCCACCGCCGCGACCGCACCGGCGTCCGATCGTTCCGGGATGGGCCGAACTCCATGTAGGCGCCCGCCCCATGCCTCTGTGAGCGCCCCAGGTTGAACAGGTAGAACGAGAGGCGGGAGTGCCGCTGCCGGTTCGTGGCGTTGTACAGACGAAAGGCCCACTCGACATCCTGGCGGGAGTCCTGCGCCTTCTCGATGAAGTGGACGTACTGATCCGTGGCCCCGTCCGTATAGCGGAAATCAAGGGCCGAGGGGGCCATCCAGCAGGCGACCGTCAATGCGTTGGCGTAGTCGTGCGAATACCGCTCGTCGTTGGGGATCGTGATCACCTTCCCGAGCCGGCCGTCGAAGTGCGGCATCCTCGCCGGGCCAAACGGCACCTCGGCAAGATCGGCGCCGAACGGCTCACCCTCGTGCCGCCCACATGCATCGTGAATCCGGCTTGAGCCAACGGCGTCGTCCAGCGGCCAATAGCTCGTCGGGTCCGTGTCGAGAATCGTCGACTTGAGTGTCATGGCTTGTGCCAACGATGGATCGATTCGGGGCGTACCGGACGTGGAAGAATCACGACCTGTGAAGGCCCTGGGATCAGATTCCACGGTGCGGACTTCGCCATCGGAGAATAGCCCGGATGGGGACGCAGCAAACCCTCACATCGCACCTTTCCATCAGCACAAGTGAGCTTGAGCTGACTGCGTCACCCGAGGATTCATCTCATGGCAAAGCATCTCAGCTGGATGAGACAAAAACCTGTCATGCCATCGAGAGCGCCAGAGCTCTGCTGATCAGGCGAGAATACCTGAGCTCAGCTTGGTTCTCGGGCACGGTCATTGAGTCCTGGCCAGACTTGCCTCTTCGCCCCAGCAACGGTGCAGAACCTTGGTGTTCGGACGCCGCCGAAGGCGGTGTGCGGGAACGCCCTGGCTCAGCAGCGTCCCGCATGGGACGACCGCTGAAGCAAAATGGTCGACGGCTTCATCCGTTAAACAGGGAGCGTTTAACCTCACCACCATCCGCTCACTGAGCCCCAAGCCACTTGAACGGCATTGCAGGCTTGAATGCCTTGGAAACATCACCCGAAATGGCCTGGCCTCGCTCAATACGGATAACCTTTGGCGTGGCCCCCTCTCCAAGATCAACCTTGGCTAGATCCACCCACGAAACCCCAGGGAAGATGACCGATTCAAAATAGTAGACCTTCGCCTCCTGGTCGGCCACGGTTCGCCAGAGCGTCATCGCGATGTTTGGACGATCCGGGTCCGCCATGCCGAGCGGAACACTGATTGCGCGCATCTGGGAGAACACAGAGGCAAGCGCCAGCTCTGAGTCTTTGTACTTCGGAGATGCCTTGAGGTTATAGCTAACGCGAACAAAGCGATCTGCAGCGCTGATCGTGCCTGGCAGGAAGCTATTCCCTCCCACCTTGTCCCAGTAGGCATTCAACGCGAGCTGCTGATCAAAAGTGGGGGAGTTGGTCATTACTGTATACTGCGATCCGTGATGAATGACAAGCTTTCCTTTTATGTATTCAAGGATTGCGGAGTCACCCGTCGAATCAGAGAGCGAAAGATGCAGGCCTGCCGCTTTTCCATTTGGCAGTGGGGGCGCAATGATGGCGAATGCAGGATTTGCCATTGCGGAAACTGCCTCACGAACAGACGGGTAGTTGTCGAGGAAGTACTGTGCCCAGGCACCCGCAGATAGCGTTGCTTTTCCTGATTTGGCTGCGTCACCAAAATCCGCCTCATTGAGATACAGAAGGTTGGCAACCAACCCTTTCTCATTCATGCCGTCAGCTGTGCCAACATCATAGAAGGAAGTGACGACTGAACCGTATTTCGATCTCCACTTGATTGGGTTTTGCCCGACACCTCCATCGCGCTTCATCCCACGTGGAAATACCCAGAGCGCTGTCTTCGCTGACGCGTCTGCCCAATCCATTGTGCGACCTGTGATGTATGCCCTGTTTCCCGTTTCGTAAAGTACACGTGAGCAAGCCTGCGCTTGCTGCCAGGGGGAGAATGCCATGGAGGACAGAACCATGCCACCAATAGCCACTGTCATCGATGCGCGCAGAGTGGTCATCCGGACTGTTCGTTTCACCAGATTCATTGTGCTGCAAACTAATATAATTTGCTTCATTCTTAGCTTGGCCCTCACAAAGCGGCAGCCTGGCCTTTACACTTCGCAATTCAGCCCGCCCATTCCTTGGCCAGCTCAATCGTCCAATGACCTTGCTGCGCCTCACACGAGAACCCACTTCTCGATACACGACTCACTACAGCCCATGTG
>CAYYWK010000491.1:0-2963 GCA_964475345.1 uncultured Desulfobulbus sp. | reverse complement strand
CACCAGGCGCATGACGGAGCGCGCGGTGACGCTCTTGCCGCTGCCGCTTTCGCCCACGATGGCCAGGGTCTCGCCCGCGCCGAGATCGAAGCCCACGCCACGCACGGCCTCGATGGTGCGGTCCTCGGTTACGAATTCCACGCGCAGGTCGCGCACTTCCAGAAGGGGGTTGCTCATTGCAGAAGGGTCCGGGATTTCGGGTCGAAGGCGTCACGCACACCCTCGCCGACGAACGTGGCCAGCATCAGCGTGAGGAACAGCGCGCCGATGGCGGAGGTGGCAATCCACGGCGCTTGCAGGTTGTTGAGCCCCTGCTGGATCATCTCGCCCCACGAAGGCGTGGGCGGCTGCAGGCCGAAGCCGAGAAAATCCAGCGCCGTCAGCGAGGATATCCCCCCCAGCACCATGAAGGGCAGGAGCGTGATGACCGGCGTCATCGCATTGGGCAGCATCTGCCGGAAGAGGATGCGGCCCATGCCGGCACCCGCAGCCCGCGAGGCAAGGACATAGGGCTGCTCGCGCAATTTGTAGAACTCGCCGCGCATGTAGTAAGACAGCCCGATCCACTGGAAAATCGCCATCACAAAGAGCAGCACTCCGAAGGTCTGGCCGTAGATCGAACCCATCAGGATGACCACGTAGAGGAAAGGCAGTGCGGACCAGATCTCGATGAGTCGCTGGATGACGATGTCCACGCGCCCGCCGAGATAACCCTGGATGCCGCCGATGATGATGCCGAGCACCGTCCCCACCAACGTGAGACTCAGCGAGAAGACCATGCAGATGCGGAAACCGTAGAGCAACCGGGCCAGCACATCCCGCGCCGCGGCGTCCGTGCCCAGCCAGTGCTGCCACGAGGGCGGGTGCGGCGGTGAACCCGGCGCATCAAGGTAGGGATGCAGCGGGTTGTGCGGGATCGGCGGCATGATCATCCATCCGCCCCGCGCTTGGAATCCGGGATCGGACCGCAGCTCCCGGTAGTCCGCCTCCGTCTTGTGCCGGCCCCCGAAGGTATCCGCGGGGTAGAACGCCAGCGTCGGGAAATACAGCCGCCCTGCGTAGCCGAGCACCAGAGGACGGTCGTTGGCCACGTGCTCGCTGAACAGGGACACGACGAAAACCGCCGTCAGGATGATCAGCGAATACCACGCCCGCTTGATCGAACGGAACTTGCGGAATCGGCTTCTGGCCAGCGGTGAGAGCATGGTCAATCGAATCGGATGCGCGGGTCGATCACCACGTAGATGATGTCGCTGAAGAGGCGGCCGATCATGACGAGGAAACTGCTCAGCACGATGATGCCGAGGACCACGTTGTAGTCGCGGCCAACGATGGAATTGTAGAAAAGGAGGCCCATGCCATCGATGTCGAAGACCCTCTCGATGAGCAGCGAGCTGGTGAAGAGAACGGCGAAGATGGAGCCGATCCCCGTCGCGATGGGAATGAGGGCGTTGCGGAACGCCTGGCCCCAGACCGCCTGACGCAGCGACATTCCCTTGGCCAGGGCCGTGCGCACGTAGTCCTTGTTCAACTCGTCGAGCATGCTGTTCTTCATCAGCAAGGTCAGCACGGCGAACTCCCCGATCATCCAACACGCCAGCGGCAACACCATGTGGTGCAGGAAATCGAGGACCTTGCCGGCCGCGGAAAGGCTCTCGAAGTCATCCGAGACAATCCCTCCCATGGGGAACCAGTCGAAGTAACTCCCCCCGGCGAAGAAGATGATGAGCAGGATGCCCAGCGCGTAGCCGGGAATGACGTAGCCCGCGAAGATCAAGGCCGAGGAAATCGTGTCCCCCCAGCTTCCGTGCGCAGCGGCTTTGCGCACGCCAAGCGGGATGGACACGGCGTAAGCCAGCAGGAAGGAGACCAAGCCGAAGAAGAGCGAGATGGGAAACTTGCTGGCGATGACTTCCAGCACGGGCCGCTGGTAAACGTAGGAATTCCCGAAGTCGCCCCGCAGGACGTCCCCCAGCCAGGTGAGATACCGCACGTAGGCCGGCTTATCGAAGCCGAAGTAGGCCTTGATGTTCTCGATCTCCGCCGCGGAGATGGCCTTGACCTTAGTGCCGCCCGGGCTGTCCAACCCCCGCACCTTGGAAAGGATCTCCTCGACGGGGCCGCCCGGCACGAACTGGATGAGCACGAAGACGACGAGCGTGATGCCGAGCAGGGTCGGCACCATGAGCAGGAGCCGCCGCAGGATGTAGGCCGTCATTCCGGGTAACGCACCTCGGCCGGCTGCGCGGGCAGGGCCCGGCCGGACTTCTCCGCTTCCCGCAAGGCGGCCTCCTTGGCCGGGTCATGCCACCAGTAAACCATGGCCGCGTCCGAGCCTCCGTATTTCCCCAGCACGGTTTCCGGCGTCCCGAATTTGTTCCAGTAGAGCAACCGGTTGCTGCCGGACTGCCAAAGCAGGACGTAGGGCATGATCTCGACCAAACGCGCGTCGATCTGCCGGAGGATTTCGTTTCGCTTGCCTGCATCCATCTCGGTCTTCTGCAGCTCGATGAGGCGGTCGATCTCGGGATCCTTCACCCCGGGATAATTCTGCGTGGCCGTTTCGTCGGCCGTCTTCGATGACCACATGGACTCCGGATCGCGCAGGCGCGAGGCGCCCCAGGCCGACCAGATCATGTCGAAATCGTGGTCATCCACCCGCTTGGTGAAGGAAGCACGCGAAATGACCTCGATGCGCGCGTCGATGCCCACGGCCTTGAGGTCCTGCAAGTAGACGTTGAGATGGCGCAGGTCGGTGCCGTCATAATGCAGGATGGTCACGGTCAGGCGCTGGCCGTCCTTGGTGAGGAAACCGTCCGGCCCCACCTTCCATCCGGCCTCCTCGAGGAGCGCGCGCGCTTTCTCGGGATCGAATTTCACCAAAGGTGCGTCGGGGTTCACGTTGTCCGGATAGAGGTCCGGATAGTAGGAGTTGAGCAGGAAATACTGGTTGAACATCAGCT
>CAYYWK010000490.1:0-2963 GCA_964475345.1 uncultured Desulfobulbus sp. | reverse complement strand
ATACGACCCACCACTTCTAAAGGCCCGCCACGCGATCCGCCTGGCGCAGGACGATTGCCGGAGAACCTGTGGAACTGATTATGATATCGACATGTTCCAGCTGAGCAAGCAACTCGTCGAAGGAAACCGCCCGTCCATGAAAGCGCCTGGCCAGTTCGACGCCGCGGGCGAGTGTGCGGTTGGCGACGACGACCTCCGCCACGCCCTGGCCGACAAGGTGCTCCGCCGCCAGTTCCGCCATCTCCCCCGCACCGATCAGCAGGACCTTTTTTTCCTTCAGGTTGCCGAATATCTTCTTGGCAAGCTGGACCGCGGCGTAGCTGATCGACACCGCCGAGGAACCGATCGCGGTTTCGGTCCTGACCCGCTTGGCCACGGAAAACGCCTTGTGCAGCAGGCGGTTCAGCAGGGTGCCTGTGCAGCCGGATTGGGCGGCATGGCGATACGCTTCCTTGAGCTGACCGAGGATCTGGCTCTCGCCGACAATCATCGAGTCGAGGCTGGCGGCAACCATGAACAGGTGATGAACCGCATCGCGGTCATAGTAGATATACAGATATCCTCGACACTGCTGCCGGTCTATCCGCGCACCGAAAAGGAAGTCGAGAATGCTGTCGATCAGCTGGTCGTCCGGTTCAACGACCAGCAGCAGTTCGACCCTGTTGCAGGTCGACAGCAGATAACACTCCCGGATCGCTCTGATCTGTTTCAGCGCTGCCAGCGGCTGCTCATATCCACTTGAGATCGCCATCTTCTCGCGGATCTCGACCGGGGTTGTCTTGTGGTTGACTCCAAGCAGGAGAATACGCTCACCGGGCATAACTGTGCACTCCACCCAACAGATACGTCACCCCCCACAGAGTGAAGGCGACGGCGGCAAAACCGAAGACCGCCATCACTGCCGCCCGCTTGCCCCGCCAGCCCACCGTGAAGCGCTGGTGAATCTGAATCAGGTATATGAACCAGGTGATCAGCGACCAGGTTTCCTTGGGATCCCACTGCCAGTAAGTCCCCCACGCCTGCCTTGCCCAGAGCGAACCGCTGACGATGCCAAGAGTCAGAAAAACAAACCCGGCCGTCAGGCAGTGGCTGTTGAGTTGATCAAGGGCGTCAAGGGAAGGCAGCCTGCTGAAAAAATACCCGAAGCGCTTGCTCTTCAGTTCCCGCTCCTGCAGGAGATACATCAGACCACCGCAGAAGGCCAGCGAGAGAAATCCATACCCGAGCAGCGACACCCCGGCATGCACCGGCAGCCACCAGCTCTGCAGTGCCGGCACCAGTTCGGTGACCTGCCGGTTGGCAAAGGCGGAGAGGGCAAGCAGCAACAGGATCAGCAAGGAGACAAAGGCACCGAAATTCATGACCGTATAGCGCCAGCGGAACGACAGATAGGCCCAGGAGGTGGCCCAGGCGAAAATAACCAGCGTCTCGTGCTGGGAGGTGATCGGGGCATGACCGAGCAGCATGTACCTGGAAATGATGTAGAGCGTCTGCAGGATTCCCGACGCCACCAGAAGAACCCTCGCCACATTCCGGGCCTTGTTCTTCTGACTGACGAAGAAGACGCAGTAGGCGGCAGTCGCCAGAAAAGTCACAAGCAGTACCGATTGAAAAAGCAGATAGCTGATCTCACTCATATTATCCCCGATCAACGAAAACTGGAAAGGGTATCACCGGCCTCTTGCGCACAGAGCAGTAAGTCACTCTTCTCATTCGGACCACATCACCCTGCATTCCTGCACCGCCACCTTCGGATCGAGATGCGGCGGAAGAATGCCCTGCAGCCTGTCGATCAGGGTATTCCAGTCCCGTCTGCGCACCATATCGGCGATATCCAGGTCCAGGATCCTGTGGAAGAGCGCCGCATTGGCCCCGGCACCGCCTCCGTCGCCGACCACCAGCAGCCGCAGGCGGCCGAGAAGGTCGACAACCGGCCCGTATTCCCAGCCGAACTGGGTCTCCAGCCGTTCCCTGATCTTCCTCGAGAAGGCCGGGCTGGCACCGCCCGTCGAAATGGTGATCAGCAGGTCTCCCCGGCGCATCTGCGAGGGCACCTGGAAATCACAGACTGACGGCTCATTGACGCTGTTCAGCAGAACCGGCAGGGTGACCGCATCCTCCGCAATCTGTCTCTGCACCTCCGGGCGATCGGTCGCAGCCACTGCCATGAAAACGCCTTCGAGATCACCCGTCCGGTAAGGGCGTTGCCACCAGGCTATCCTGTGCTCTGCCGCAAGCGTCCGGATCCGCTCACCCGCCTCGGGGCTGACGACCACGACCCTGGCACCGCAGAAGAGCAGCGCCTCAACCTTCCTCGCCGCGACCGCGCCACCGCCGACGACGAGACATTGCCGCCCGGCGATCCGCAGGTTGACGGGATAGAGCGCTCCCGAACCGGTCACACGGATCCTCCTCCGTCACTGACCTTCTTCACCAGCCGGTTGACGATAATCGAAACGGGGCGGCCATCTTTCATGTACTGCTGCCGGTTGACGGCTATCTGATACTCCTTCTCGGCCAGACTGAGGAATTTCGGCAGACTCTGTCGCCGGGCGTCGTGGGCCAGGTATATGACACCGCCCGGTTTCAGGCATGCTGAAAAAACACGGAGCAGCGGAGCGAAAAACTCCTCGCGGAAAATGATCTCTGCCCCCGCCAGGACATCGAAAGCGGGCAACTGCGGTGGATCGAGCCAGTCAAGAAGGGTGAATTCGACGTTTTTCAGGCCAGAGGCAGCGGCGCTGACGCGCTGGAAATCGAGAATATCCTCCTCGTAATCGCTGAGTGTCACCGCGAATCCGGCTGCCGCCGCCGCCAGACCGGGAGCCCCGAGTCCGGCGCCCAGTTCGAGCAGGGTTCGCCCCTGCCTCTCCGGTATCCTGGTCAGCACGTAGGAGAGCAAGATGGCCGCATCCCACAGTTTAACCCAGAAGGGGAACGCCGAGACGTCGGCAAAGGGATCG
>CAYYWK010000489.1:0-2976 GCA_964475345.1 uncultured Desulfobulbus sp. | reverse complement strand
AGAAATACCGCTAACATTTGTTGAAAGAGAAAAGGGCCATTCAACAATGACGGTCCGAGTCGTGCTCGACTACCTCAGGCAGCTTGCGACTCTCGGCGGCCTGTCTCTGGATCTTGTCACTCAAGGAGAGTTGGCCGTACTTGCAGGGACTGTCATCTTTCTCGATATTCTGGTGTTCCATCTTTTGCAGGCAATGGGATTCCAACTGGATATTGTCCATACCATCAGCTTTTTCATGGCATGCAACCTTGGCTATCTTATTGTAGCCTCCACAACACCCATACCTCTGCTACGCCTCCGCGTCAGCATTCTCCTGCGCTATCAGTTTGTCCTCCTGCTGTTCTATTTTCTTCGCGGTGGGATGATCTCTGCCATGACAACACGGTTCAACGATTTCAATCCGCTCCTCTCGCTCAACGCGGCATTTTTCAGTCTCCTTGCATCGGTCATTGGATATCTGTTTATCTCAGGGAAAATACATGGGACAGCACGACCATTGAACAGGCGTCTCATTGCACTGCTCATCGTTTTGTATACCGTGCTGCTCAGGGTTCTCTACCTCGGGAGCTATGAGCTCATCCAGGAAGAGGCCTACTACTGGAATTACAGCCAGCACATGGCGATGGGATATCTCGATCATCCTCCCGCAGTGGCGCTGCTGATATGGGTCGGCACCCATATCTTTGGCGATACGGAGGTGGGAGTCCGATTCGGCAGTTTTCTCTGCTGGTTCATCACCGCCTGGTTCAGCTACAGCCTCACTCTTTCGGTCCTGGGGAAGAAAACTGCTCTCAACGCTTTGGTTCTTCTCGCCACCCTTCCCCTGTTTTTCGGCATTGCTCTGGTCATGACTCCAGATGCCCCCTTGCTTGCCTGCTGGGCGGGGACCGTGTTCTTTCTTCACCGAGCGCTCATCGATGAACGCCAGTCATCATGGCTCGGTGCCGGGATCTGTCTGGGCATAGGCATGGTCTCGAAATACACCATCGTGCTTTTAGGCCCTGCGATCATTCTTTTCATGCTGATCGACCCACAATCGCGTCGATGGTTTTTCAAGCCCCAGCCATATCTGGCTGCCATCACCGCATTACTGATTTTTTCTCCTGTTATTTACTGGAATTACCAACATGACTGGGCCTCTTTCCTGTTCCAGAGCCAGCGAAGGATAGATGACGCCTTCAGATTCTCCACTCCAGATCTTCTGGGGGCCATTCTCCTCTTGCTGACACCAACCGGGGTTCTTGCTGCCTGGACTTCCATGAGGGTGTTCCGCCAACCGAAACAGACACTGTCCGAGCAGGTCAGTGATATCGGTCGGCGTCACCAGATCTTTGCCTCGTGCATGGCTCTCGTTCCTCTCGCTGTGTTCTTCTTCTTCAGCCTGGGCAAGGAGGTCAAGCTCAGCTGGGCAGGCCCCTTGTGGCTGGCCTTCATCCCACTCATTGCCTCGTCCGTGCCAACACATGCTCAAAGCGGAAAAGCCCATTTCCTGGTTCAGCGACTCTGGCCGGCTACTCTCGCGTCGCTTGTTCTGATCTATGGCGTGGTTCTCCATTATTTTTCTCTTGGTCTTCCCGGCATTCCCTATTCCACCAAGATATTTCTCATTGGGGCCAATGACCTGGCCCGACAAGTTCGCGACACAGCAGAAAAAATTGAAGCTGAGCACGGCAGTATCCCTCTCGTTGTCGGCATGGATCAATATCGTATCACCAGTGGTCTCGCTTTTTATCTTCACAAACAGGCCGACTCAGTTGTCGATTCGAGGCACCACGTAACAGTGCCGGAAACAGCAGGACGGCACATTTTCGGAAAAAATGCCCTTATGTACAGATATTGGTACTCTCCAGGTCTGGCCGTCGGCAGAGATATTCTGATTGTTGCCGAAAATAAAAAATATCTTGCAGATCAGATGTTTGTGAATTATGCCGGCACATTCGGGGATATCGGAACGTATGAAATCAATAAGTTCGGCAAAAAGGTTGGTTCGTATTATTATCGACGAATACGTTCGTATGCTCCAAAAGAGGTGGCGTCCGACAAGGACAAATCAACTGCACAGCCTGTCCTGATCATGCAGCTGCCTGGCAAAAATACTGATCACAACACACTATCTCTATGAATATTCTCATCATCGATGACGAACCGTATCTGCTTGAAAAGCTTGTTTCCGTCCTGACGAGCGAACATTACACCGTTGAAACGGCCAACGACGGCAGTGCAGGCCTTGAGAAGATCTGGAACGACACCTACGATCTGATACTCCTTGACATCATGCTGCCCGGAATGAGTGGTCTGGAAATCCTGTCGGAAATCAGGGCGGCCGGGATCAGCACTCCTGTTTTGATGCTGACCGCCAAAGGTGATATAGAAGACAAGGTAACTGGACTCAACCTCGGGGCCGACGACTATCTTGCCAAACCATTTTCCCTTGCGGAACTCCTCGCCAGGGTCCGGGCACTGATGAGACGAGGCATTTCCGGCAGTCCCGTCATCGAGGCCGGAGATATCCGTCTTGATACGGTGAAACGGGAAGTACGGCGAGACGGTGAAATGCTGGTACTTACCACCAAGGAATTTGCCCTGCTGGAATTTCTCCTGCACAATCGCGGTCGAGCGATCTCAAGGTTCACTTTGGCCGAGCATGTCTGGGGCGATAACTTCGATCCTTTCAACATGTCCAATTTCATCGATGTGCATATGAGCAACCTGCGCAAGAAACTGAAGTCGCCGGACCGGAAACCGCTTATCAGGACTATCAGGGGATTTGGTTATCTTATTGAACGAGAAAGCACATGAAAGTCAGGACCAGATTCACCCTCTGGATTTCCCTTGCAGCCTTCTCCACGGCCGCGTTGAGCTCATTTTTCGTTTATCATGAGCTGGTCGAGGAACCCTACAAGCTCGTCGATCGAGAACTTGCTGAGGTTGCCGGGACTGTTTTCAGCAATCTGGTGTCCTCCCGGTCGGAAAACG
>CAYYWK010000488.1:0-2979 GCA_964475345.1 uncultured Desulfobulbus sp. | reverse complement strand
CGAAATAGCGCCGGCTCGCGGCCTCGAAACCATAGGTTCCGGCGCCGAGATAGATCTGGTTGAGGTAGATGTAGAGGATCTCCTCCTTGCTGAGCAGGGTGTCGATGCGCCAGGCCAGGATGGCCTCCTTGAATTTCCGGACGTAGGTCTTCTCCGGGGTCAGCAGCAGCGATCTGGCGACCTGCTGGGTGATGGTCGACCCGCCCTGCCCCCGTTCACCCCGCCACAGGTTGACGATGGCGGCCCGCAGCACCGACAGAAAATCGAGGCCGGGATGATCGAAAAAGCGGTTGTCCTCCGCGGCGATGAAGGCCTTGGGCAGGAGTTCGGGCATCTCGGAGAGCTGGATGACCGTACGGTTTTCCTCGAATATCCGGGCGACGATGGCGCCCTGACGGTCGTAGATCAGGCTGGCCTGGGGTGGCCGGTAATGGGCGACACTGGTCAGTTCGGGAATTTCCAGCGAGACCAGGATGAACAGCAGCGAACCGAGAAAAGCGGTGAGCAGCAGGCAGAGCAGCAGCAGGCCGCCGATGATGTGCCTTGCCCCATAAGGCTTTTTCGCTCGCTTTTTCGCAGGAGCCGGCCCCGGAGTTTCCGGGCTGGGTTTTTCGGGTGACACTGAAAGGAGAGTAATGGTAGAATTGGCCTGTCGTTTATCCTTCCTCTTCAATCCAGTGTAACACGCAGCCATTGTCACGCAACAGGAAAGCACCCTCCGCATGGCCAAAATCCGCATCCTTCCCGATCACCTTGCAAACCAGATCGCCGCCGGCGAAGTCATCGAGCGCCCGGCATCGGTTGTCAAGGAACTCATCGAAAACAGCATCGATGCCCATGCCGGTCGCATCGATATCGAAATCGAAGGCGGGGGCAGCCGACTGATCCGGGTCGTCGACGACGGCGAGGGTATGGACGAGGACGACGTCCTGCTCTGCCTGGAGCGGCACGGCACGTCGAAGATCAAAGAGGACCGCGACCTGGCGGCCATCGCCACCCTCGGATTCCGCGGCGAGGCCATTCCTTCGATAGGCTCGGTTGCCCAGTTGACGATCACCTCGCGGACCAGGAGCGCGGAACTCGGCACCAAGGCAGTGATCTCCTACGGCAAGCTGACCAGGATTCACGAGACCGGCGCCGCCTTCGGCACCCAGTTCGAGGTCGCCCACCTTTTCGGCAACACGCCCGCCCGCCGCAAATTCCTGCGCAGCGCCCGCACCGAAGTGGCCCATATCGAAGAGGCGGTCCGCAACAACGCCCTCGGTTCGCCGCGGATAGCCTTTTTCCTGCGGGTCGACGGCCGGGAAACCCTGCATCTCGACGCCAGCCACTCCCTGGAACAGCGCCTTGCCGGGATCATGTCCTGGCCGGGGCCTCTCCTGCGGATCGGTGACAGCGAAGCACAAGGTGCTCCTCATCGCGTCTTCGGCTACCTCACCCCGCCGGAGGCAATGCTGCCGGCCTCGGCCAGGCTGCGCCTGTTCGTCAACGGCCGCTCCGTGCGGGACAGGATGATGACCCATGCCGTCATCGAAGGACTCCGCGGGTTTCTGATGAAAGGGAGGAATCCGGCCGGCCTCGTTCACCTGGTGCTGCCGCCCGCAGATGTCGATGTCAACGTCCATCCGGCGAAGAGCGAAGTCCGCTTCCGCAGCAGCCGCGATATCCACCTGCTGATCAGCGAGGCGGTCGCCGGGGCGATGCTTCGCCACCAAAAAACCGTGCAGGGCAGGATTTTCGGGAGGGAGCACGACCATGACGCGACCCCGGCCCCGCCCGCCTTTCAGGCCCTGTCAGATGATTTTCGGCCGGACGATGGGTTTTTTCCGGAAAAGGCGCCTTACCACCCGGACTCCACACCTCCAGCGCGGCCTGACACCCGCTCCCAGCCTCGACCAGCCCGCACCCCCGGGACGGCCTACCCTCTGAACGCCGCCGCGGCTCCGGTGACCGTGGCCGAACCGCCCGCCGCCCCGCCCGATCCCCGGACCGTCGCGCCGCGCCCGCAGCAGACCGGCATCGCGGCCCCTGTCCCCGGACATCACGGGCTGCGGATCATCGGCCAGTTCGACGATCTCTACATCCTCTGCCAGAACGAGGAAGGCCTGCTGGTGATCGACCAGCACGCCGCCCACGAACGCCTGCTCTTCGAGGACCTGCGCCGCCAGTACCTGCAGGAGAGGATCGCCGGCCAGAACCTCTTGTTTCCGCTGACGGTGGAGCTGTCCCTGCTCCAGGCCCGCCTGCTCGAGCAGCATCTGCCAGAACTGGAGCGGATGGGATTCTCCCTGAGGCATTTCGGCGGGAATTCCTTCGTCATTTCGGCCGTTCCGGCGCTTGCCGGGCTGAGCCCGCCTCAGGAGCTGCTCCTCGACATGCTCGAGCAGTTCGGCAGCGAAAGCGGCCACGCCGAACGGGAAAACAGGCTGGACCGGATACTGGCCACCATGGCCTGCCGGGCCGCCGTCAAGGCCGGGGCCAGGCTGTCGACGCAGGAGATCGAAAGCCTGCTCGAACGGATGGCCAAAGCCGACCTGTTCAGCCACTGTCCCCATGGCCGGCCGGTCTGGAAGATCATCGGCAGAACGGAGGTGCGCAAATGGTTTCATCGGCCGTGACGAACATGCAGAGAAGTGCCCCGCGCACCTGCAGGATCGGCTGTGCAGTACTGCTGACCTGCGGCTTGCTGCTGCTCGGCGGCTGCGCCAAGACCCGGGTGGGCAAGATGATGGACACCACCGCCTACTGCGGCTGCTCGGCCTGCTGCAGTTGGGAGCGCGGCAGCGCCGGCTGGCTGTACCTGGATTTCTGGAACAAGTACGTCAGCGGGGGACCGGCCGCGGGACGCCCCTACAGCGGCCAGACCGCCAGCGGCTCCTGGCCTTCCGAACCGCAGGAAGGCCTGGTCTCGAGGGACAGCCTCTACCGGCCCTGGATGATTCCGGTGCGGACCATCCTCTTCCCCTGTTACCTCCTGCC
>CAYYWK010000487.1:0-2982 GCA_964475345.1 uncultured Desulfobulbus sp. | reverse complement strand
GCAGGCGCATCGCGAAGAGCAGCCCCACCTTCGACAGCACACCCTTGACCTGGTAGTGGTCGTACTCGCGGTTGTCGATGGCGGCCACCGGCTGCCGCACCTGCAGACGCTTGCGCAGCTCGGCGGTCAGCTCGATGTCGCCATGGTAGGTGCTGACCAGAAGCAGCGGCGCAGGCACCGTCTTGCTCAGCTCGTTGATGGCGGCGGCCATCAGGTCGAGGAAGCCGTTCACGTCGAGCTTCATGCCGCTCTGCTCGGACCAGGTGTTGAGGTACTTGTTGATGTTGATCGCCAGGATCTCCTGACCGGGGTCCAGGCCGATCCTGCGGTAGATCGAGGCGATCTCCTCCTCGCTGATCCCCGGGGCGTTGAGGGCGGCGTCGGCGGTGACCTTGAAGCGGCTCTCCGGCACCCCGACCCGCCTGAGCACCTCGGCCGAGCCCTCCTCCCGGACGGTGATGAAATCGCAGCTGTCGCAGACCCGTTTCAGCATCTTCGCCCCCAGGTCGGTGGTGATCGGACCGACCCCGCAGTTGTAGAGGCCGACCCGGCGGCCGGCCTTCTTCGCCGCCGGCAGCAGGAAATAGAGCGAGGAGAGGAAGTTGAACATCGGGTTGAACAGCGAGCGGTCGAACAGCACCGCGTCGAAGACCAGCGACAGGTCGCTGCCGGTGACCGCCTTGTAGGTCGGCCAGCCGAAGAGCTTCAGCGAACCGGTCCAGGGCATGACGTTGACCGCCTCCACCCGGTTGTGGCGGTAGGCCTCCTCGACGAAGGAGGGGAAGAGGGTGGGGATCCGGTAGAGCAGCTGGCGCTGGAGACGGAGGTCGATGGCCTCCATGATGCCGGAGATCAGGGCCGCGTCGCCGGCGTTGCGGCCGGCGGCGGAACCGAGCAGACAGACGGTGTTGAGCATGTTGGCGTACCTCGTTGACAGGAGGATGGCGGCGAGCGGGGATTCTCCTGCCTCCTCCCGGTCAATGTGTTGAAACCACGTTGAATTCGGTAGATCCCGACTCTGCCGGGGCATGCAAATCTAAATCATTCGGCCAGAGATGACAATCCTTCTCTTCCCGCATTCGAGAAAAAAAGGACGCTGGCAAGGGGACATCGGCCGCGGCTCGGGACTGTGCTAGCGCCGTCCTTCCCGCTCATGCCAGCGACAGGCATCGGCGACGATGCTCCCGATCGCCGACCGTCGCGGCGTCCAGCCCAGCAACTCGCCGGCCCGGCCATTGGCGGCCACCAGACGGGGCGGGTCGCCGGGCCGCCGCTCGCCGCGGCCAAGAGGCACCTTTCGCCCGCTGACCTCCGCCACCGTGTCGACCACCTCCTGCACCGACGAGCCGCTACCGGTGCCGAGATTGCAGACGACACTGGCCTTCTCCCGGCGCAGGAAATGCAGGGCCCGGACGTGGGCGTCGGCGAGGTCGGAAACATGGACATAATCGCGGATGGCGGTGCCGTCCGGGGTCGGGTAATCGCTGCCGAAGATCGTCAGTGGCCCGCCCTGCCCCAGCGCCGCCCTGATCGCCAGCGGCACCAGGTGGGTCTCGGGGTCGTGCCGCTCGCCGACATCGCCTTCCGGGTCGGCGCCGGCGGCGTTGAAATAGCGGAGGATGCCGTGGCGGATACCGTAGGCTGCCTGGTAGTCCTGGAGGACCGTCTCCACCATCAGCTTGCCGCGGCCGTAGGGGTTGATCGGCCGTTGCGGGGTGTCCTCGCCGATCAGGTCCGTCTGGGGCATGCCGTAGGTGGCGCAGGTGCTGGAAAAGATGATCTCGCCGCAGCCGGCCCGGCGCATCGCCTCGAGCAGGCCGATGCTCCCGGCGACGTTGTTGCGGTAGTACTTGCCGGGATCCTGCATCGACTCGCCCACATACGCGAAGGCGGCAAAATGGATCACCGCGGTGAAACGGTGCTCGGCGAACAGCCGGTCAAGCAGCGCAGCGTCCTCGATGTCCCCCACGATCAACGGCCCCCATTTGGCGAAATCGCGGTGACCGTAGACCAGGTTGTCCAGGCTGACGGGAGCCAGCCCGTTTCTCGCCAGTTCCTTGCAGGTATGGCTGCCGATATAGCCGGCGCCGCCGGTGACAAGCACGTTCTCAGACACTCTCCTCTCCTTCTCCCGCAACAGGGCGGTGCGCGTAATCGATCATGACGGGGGGGCATCATTGACGCCCGGTCCTTTCCCGGAAAAATGGGGCCATCCTAGCGCAGCGGCGGCGCGAGGGCAACTGGTTTTCCATATGCCATGGCCCGCCGCGGCCCGACAGCCGGCCGGTCCAACCCCGAAAAGCCTTGACAGGAACCATGCCATTGGCTATGAGATTGACGGCTGCACCCAACCCCGGCGGCCACCCCGGCCCCGCCGCAGAAGGCAGAATGAACTGGCCGGCCGAGACGACTTCACCCGGATCAGAACACCCCATGTCCCTTCCCGCGCATCCACCCGGCGTTTCTCTCGCCGTCGACAGCCATGTTCATTTCCATGACCTCGCCGACCTGGACGGATTGTTCGACGGGATCCGCGCCACCCTCGCGAAATGCCTCGGCCGCCAGCGGCCGCCGGCCCTGCTGGTCCTGACGGAACCGGCGGTCCGGCCGACCTTTGCCAGGCTGCGGGAGCTTGCCTCGGCAGGGCACAGACCAGGCGCTGCCAACCTGTGGCGGATCGAGACAACGGATGAGTCCATCTCGCTTGCGGTCAATCACCGCGACGGCGACACCCTCTCTCTCCTCGCCGGCCAGCAGCTCGTCACCGCCGAAAACCTCGAGGTCCTCTCCCTGCTCGCCCTGCCGGAGATCGCCGACGGACTGCCGCTCGCCGAAACGGTGCGACGGATCCGGCAGCACGGCGGCCTGCCGGTGCTGCCCTGGGGCGTCGGCAAGTGGCTGGGACGAAGGGGGGCCCTGGTCAGCGAATTTCTCGCCATGCCTCAGGACGGACCGCTCTTTCTCGGCGACAACGGCGGCCGG
>CAYYWK010000486.1:0-2985 GCA_964475345.1 uncultured Desulfobulbus sp. | reverse complement strand
AGGGGCGCAGGCCCGGCAGGCTACCCCTGTTCCTGGGCCTTGCCACCGCTGCCCTGCTCTTTGCCGCCCAGAGCGCCGTCAGCCGGTTGGACAACAAGGGCAGCATCGCCTCCCGCTACAATCCGCTGCATTGGTTCATCAGCGATGCCGTTGCCCTGTCCCTGCAGCCCGGGCCGCAGGAAGTGACGGTCGCCGACCTGCCGCCGTCGCTGAACATGTTCGATCTCTCGGGGACTGCGCTGCTGAAGGGCCCCGGCAAGGCCAGGAATGTTCTGGTCATCGCCCTCGAAGGGATTCCCGGACTGTATCATCCGGAGATCCGCCGGGCCTTCGACATCGCCGACGGCCCGTTCCAGATGGAGGGGCTGGCGGCGGCCACAACCGAGGCCACCCTGGTGCCGGACTTCGTCGTCCACAGCCACCAGACCATCCGGGGGCTCTACGCGATGCTCTGCGGCGATTTCAGCAAGTTTTCCTACGATATGTCCAAGGCCTTCGAACTCCAGTACAACCAGCAGCGGGCCAAGGAATGCCTGCCGGCCCAACTGGCGGCAAACGGCTGGCAAACGCACTACCTGCAGGGGGCAGGCCTCTCGTTCATGGGCAAGGACCAGGTGATGCCGAACGTGGGATTCGAGCATGTCCACGGCAACGAATGGTTCAGCGAGGCCGATCCCTACCCGTTCATGTGGGGCAAGACCGACCCGGTCTTCTTCCGCGGCGCGAGAAAATACATCGCCGACCTGCAGGCTGGAGGAAAACCGTGGATGCTGACCCTGCTGACGGTCGGCACCCACCAGCCCTACGCGGCACCGGATGACATCGTAGCCAGATACCCCAACAGGATGATCGCCACCGTCGCCATCCTCGACCAGGCGGTCGCCGACTTCCTCAGCGGCATCAAGGAGGACGGGGTCCTCGACGACACGCTGGTGATAGTCACCTCCGACGAATCCCACGGCGACGATATCGGCGAATGGGTCAGCAGCTGGGGGCTGATGGCGATTCTCGCCCCGGAAGGCCGGGAACTCCCCCGCATCAAGGAAGGCAGCTACGGCCTGGTCGACATCCAGGCCTCCATTCAGGACTACCTCGGATTGCCTCTGCCTGCCTCGGTCATCGGCCGCAGCATGTTCCGCGACTACCGGCAGCCCCGCGAGATGATTTCCTACACCAACAGCAAGCTGCGCTGGCATACCAGCGACGGGCGAAGGTTCGAGTGTTCGCGCAGCGGCGGCTGCAGCGTCGGCGAAGACGACAGCCTGATCGGCCCGCTGCCGCAAGGTTTCAGCCGCGATCAGGGCAACAGCGCCACCAGGCTTTTTGCCTTGGCTTCCGTCCTCGATCGCAAGCTGGCAAGTTCCGAATCCTCGCAGCTCCTCCGCTTCGCCAACGGCGAAATCCGCAGGCTGCCGGAAAAAATCACCAGCGAATGGACCGACAACCTCGCCGGCGCCCAGTACCTCGATTTTCCAGCGGGATCGAAGGTGCAGGTGTCGATCCGCGTCAAGGCCCTGCAGGCTTCGCCCGAGGGCATCCGCCTTAAATTGTCGATGCGCCAGTTCGAGAACCTGGTAGGCGGCATCGATTACCCGCCTTTTCCGGTGCTGCACGCCGGCGAGGAGGGACATGTCGAATTCGCCATCGACAATCCCACGGCGCGGCAATCCTTCTCGTTCCACCTGGTCGGCGAAGGGAAAGACGCCGAGATCAGGCTCGACGAGTTCAACGTCACCATCAACCGCAGACAAGGCTGAACGCTGCCTGCGGCAACGGCCGTCACCTGCGGCGAAGCGCCCAGAGCCGCAGCTGGGCGGCGGGACTTATTCCACCGTCACGCTCTTTGCCAGGTTGCGCGGCTGATCGACATCGCAGCCTCGGCGGGTGGCGATCTCGTAGGCAAGCAGCTGGGCCGGCAGGGTGTAGAGGATAGGGTTCATGGCATCGTGGATCTTCGGCAGCCAGACGACGTCGTCGGTGATCAGCCGCAGGTGATCATCACCCCTGGTGCCGATCAGGATCAGCCTGCCCTGGCGGGCCCTGATCTCCTCGACGTTGGAAATCGTCTTCTGATAGACTTCATCCTGAGGGACCATCGCCAGGATCGGCATCTCCTTGTCGATCAGGGCGATCGGGCCATGCTTGAGTTCCCCTGAGGCATAGCCCTCTGCGTGGATGTAGGAAATCTCCTTGAGCTTCAGCGCCCCCTCAAGGGCTATAGGGTACGACAGGCCCCGCCCGACAAAGAGAAAATCCCGGCAATCGTAGAAGCTCTCGATCAGTCCGCCGATCTGCTCCTGGATCACAGGCAGCTGCTCGCTGAGGATAGCCGGGATTCCGACCAGGGCCTGGGAAAGTTCCCTTCGGCTTTCGGCATCGATGCTTTGCCGCTGCTGGGAGAGGAATATGGTGAAGAGAAAGAGCGCCGCCAGCTGCGAGGTGAAGGCCTTGGTGGAGGCCACCCCTATCTCCGGGCCGGCATGGGTGTAGACGGTGCCGTCGGCCTCCCGGGTCATCGTCGAGCCGACCACGTTGCAGACGGTGATCACCTTCGAGCCCATCCTCTTGGCGATCCGCAGGCCGGCCAGGGTGTCGGCGGTCTCCCCGGACTGGGAGATGGTGATGGTCAGCACCCGCTTGTCGATCAGCAGGTGGCGGTAGCGGAATTCGGAGGCGATATCCACCTCGACCGGGATCTTCGCATAGCGTTCCAGCCAGTATTTGGCCACCAGAGCGGCATGCCAGGAGGTTCCACAGGCCACCAGAAAGATCCGTTCGATCTTGAGGCAATCTTCGGCAGAGAGGTTCACCTCGGTGAGTCGCACCTCCCCGGACGCCGGATCGATGCGGCCGCTCAGGGTGCTGGTGATGGCCTGCGGCTGCTCGAAAATTTCCTTGAGCATGAAATGCTTGTATCCGGCCTTCTCGGCCATCGCGGCATTCCAGAGGATCGTCTGCGCCTCGCGGACAACCGGCCTGCCGGTG
>CAYYWK010000485.1:0-2985 GCA_964475345.1 uncultured Desulfobulbus sp. | reverse complement strand
AAACGACACAGCCCTCTCAGCAGCCCGGGATTCCGGCGATGGATGAGCATGCACTACGATGTCTTCAACGGCGACGCCGACGGTCTCTGCGCCCTACTGCAACTGCGACTGGCAAGCCCCCTCCCTGAGACCATTCAGATCACAGGCGTCAAAAGGGACATCCAGCTCCTCTCCAGGATAGCGGACATCAGTGACTGCACCCTTGCAGTGCTCGATATCTCACTGCACAGCAATCGCGCCGCTCTTGCGTCCCTGCTGCGGCAGAAGAACACCGTTCTTTACATTGATCATCATTTCGCAGGTGATATCCCTCGCTGCGAGCTGTTGACCCACCATATCGACCAGCGACCTGATATCTGCACCGCCCTTCTCGTGAATTCCCTGCTCAAGGGACAATTCGGCCGCTGGGCAGTATGCGGGGCTTTTGGCGACAATCTCCATGGACCGGCCGAAAAACTGGCAAAAACGCTTGCCCTGACGGAGCAGCAGGTGCAGCAGCTGCGCGAGACCGGGGAACTGCTGAACTACAACAGTTACGGTGAGACAACCGCGGACCTGCATATAGATCCAAGCAGCCTGTATGCAGAGCTTCGGCACTATCAGGATCCATTTGCCTTCTTCACCTGCTCGCAGATGCTGCCCCGGCTGCGGCAAGGTTTTCATGACGATCTCGCCCGGGCCTTGCGCATAGAGGAGGATGGACGATCCGGCAGGAATAGGGTATATTTCCTGCCTGATTCAACCTGGGCCAGGCGCATTTCCGGGGTGTTCGCCAATCGCAGGGCCAGGGAGCGGGCAGACGCCGCCCATGCCCTGGTGACGCGGAACGGTGACGGCACCTGGAGGATCAGCATCAGGGCGCCGCTTGCCACCTGCCAGGGAGCCGATGTCCTTTGCAGGAGGTATCCCACCGGCGGAGGCAGAGCCGGTGCCGCGGGGATCAACTCTCTGCCGGCGGAGATGCTTGAACGCTTTCTGGCTGATTTTCAACAGGCATACCAGTAAACAGGCAGTGGCCCGGATCCTGCTCACGGGCCGGTTCAGTGCCAGCCATTCCATTTCGCACCTAAAGAGGCATGACCATCACCACGCTCAATAGACCCTTGCTAACACGGCATCTGCACTGCATCTGCCTCGTGGTGTTGATGCTCTTCAGCGGTATGCCGCTTTTGGCTCAGGATTTGCCAAAAGCCGCCGATCTCGTCGTCAACGATCAGCCAATCGATATCCATAAAGAGAAATATATCGAACTTTTTCGTGAACTCCGCGAAGTGCATGGTTTCTCGCAGCAGGAGCTTGAAGCGCTCTTTGAGGGCGTAGCCATCGACAGGAAGGTCCTGGAACTGATGGACAAGCAATGGGAGGCGAAACCCTATTATGCATACTGGCCTCTTTTCATTACCCCTTCTGTGATCGCCACTGGCAAGAAAAAACTTAAAGAGTACGAGGCATTACTTGATCGAATCGAAACGGAGATCGGCGTCGATCGGGAGTACGTGATTGCCATCTGGGGAATTGAATCGAGATTCGGAGCAAATCACGGCAAGTACGGCGTCTTCCGGACACTGAACACCCTGTTCGACGCCTATCCACGCCGCGCCACCTTCTTCCGCAATCAGCTGATCCATTTTCTTCTCCTCTGCCGGCAAAACCAGATCAACCCCCTGGAAATCAAGGGTTCCTATGCCGGGGCCTTCGGACAGACCCAGTTCATCCCGTCAAGCTTCCAGGAATACGCCGTCAGTTTTGACGGCGACAACAAACGCGACGTGTTCGGCTCCATCGATGACATTCTCGCCTCCATCGCCAACTATCTGCGCCGTTTCAAATGGACCCTCGATGCCCCTGTCTATGTCGACATCGGCAGCGAGCTCCGTTCTGAGAAACTGGTGCAGGCGAACCGCACCGGACGCAAGGCTCTTGTCGACTGGCACGAGGTGGCCACCGCCCAGGGACTCAGACTTCCTCCCCCACCTCAAAACCAGGGATTGACAATAGTCGGGCTGGAGGTACATCCGATGGAGGGAGGCGGATTACGTTACGTTGCGGGCTACCCGAACTTTCAGGCGATCACCGCCTGGAACAACTCCAACCGCTATGCCATGGCCGTCTCGGAACTGGCAGAGGCATTGAAAGGCACCCCCTGATCTCCCGGAGCAATCTCGCATGACGAAAAGCGCGTTGCGCCTTGCTGTTTCGTCCTTCCTCCTGTTTTTCGGCTCTGTCCTGAGCGCAATCTCCCTTGTGGCTTTTCCCGCCCAGGCGTGTGCCACCGGCATATCACAGTCCGCCGTCGGCGCTCTTCTCATCGATGATGGCGACCGTCAGTCCCTGCTCACCGCCGCCGAACGCCAGCTTGACTATCTCGATACTCTCGCCGAAAGCCGGCAGTGGCAGATCGGCCCCCATGCCGTCAAAACGGAGGACCTGCGTAATTCGATGCAATCCTTCCTCTCGATCATACGTCACGAACAATCGCCGGAGAGGATCGGCGCCAGGCTGAGCGATGCGTTCACACTCCTGCAGGCAGATCTTCCAGCCGGACCCGAAACAGCCCGGAGAACCTTGGTCACCGGCTATTTCGAGCCGATTATCGAAGGGAGTCTGAGCCGCAGCGATCTCTTCAGGTATCCGATATACGCACGGCCTGCAGACCTGGTAATCAATTCCGGCAAGCGGCAGACCGCAGTCGGGCGGAAAACCGAGTATGGCATGGTCCCTTACTGGACGAGAAAACAGATCGAGACAGAGTTGCCCCTTGCCGGCAACGAGCTGGTCTACCTGAAGGACCCTGTGGAAGGGTTCATCCTCCACGTCCAGGGCTCAGGAAAAATCCGTCTTCAGGACGGCTCGCTGCGTTCCCTCCGTTTTGCCGCCGCAAACGGCCATCCCTATCGCAGCATAGGAAAACTCCTTGTCGATGACGGCAGATTGTCCTGGGAGGAGGCGACATTGCCTGGATTCGAGAGTTACCTGCGCGACCTC
>CAYYWK010000484.1:0-2996 GCA_964475345.1 uncultured Desulfobulbus sp. | reverse complement strand
TCTGCATCATCAGCAGCCCCAGGGACTGGGCGCCTTTGCTTTTTTTCAGGTAATATATTGATGTCATTTGGAAATAAACGTTGCATCCTCTCCATTGTTCTGCTGCTCTCAGCCTGCGCCCCTGTCGGGCCCGAGTATCGGCAGCCCGACCCCGATCTGCCCGAGCGCTGGAACAGCGGCCAGGTCGAGAGCGGCACAATCCTGCCCGATAACGAGCGCTGGTGGGGGCTGTTCGACGATCCCGTCCTCATCGAACTCATCGAACGGGCGCTGGGCGCCAACCATGACCTGCGCATCGCCGCCAGCCGGGTCACCGCCGCCCGGGCCCGGCTGCGGCTGACAACCGCCGCCGGCAACCCCAGCCTCGACGCCGGCGCCGACTACAGCAGCACCCGGCGCAGCAAGAACTCCGGGGGCAGCGGCAGCAGCCAGGACCTCTTCGACGCCGGCTTCGACGCCGACTGGGAGATCGACCTGTTCGGCGGCAGGCGCCGAGCCGTCGAATCGGCCGCCGCCGCCCTCGACGCCTCCGCGGAGAACCGCCGCGATGTCCTGATCACCCTCGAGGCCGAGGTCTCCCGCGGTTATTTCGAACTGGTCGGCAGCCGGCGTCTGCTGGCGACCGCCCGCGAGACCCTGGCTGCCCAGGAAAAAACCCGGGAGGTGGTGGAAGGCCGCCACCGGCTCGGGCTGGCCTCCGGCCTCGAGGTCTCCCAGGCCGACACCCAGAAGTCGCTGATCGCAGCCCGCATCCCCGCCCTCGAACAGCAGGTCGCCGCCCAGATCAACCAGCTGGCCCTGCTGCTCGACCTGCCGCCTGCGGAAATGGCCAGACGTCTCGAGAAAACCGCTCCTGAGGTCCGTGTGCCATCCGCCCTGCCAGCCGGCCTGCCCTCCGACCTGCTCCGCCGCAGGCCGGACATCCGTCGGGCCGAACGGCAGCTGGCCGCAGCAACCGCTGAAGTGGGCGTTGCCACCGCCGACCTATTCCCCAGGTTCTCGCTGTCGGCCCTGGCCGGCCTGCAGAGCACCAGCCTCTCCGACCTGTTCAGCTCGGGCAGCCGCTACTGGTCCATCGGCCCGTCCCTCAGCCTGCCCCTCTTCGACCGCGACCGTCTCTACGCCGCCCTCGACATCAGCGAGGCGGAACTGGACGAAATGCTTGCCACCTACGAAAAAACCGTGCTGGCCGCGATGACCGCAACCGAAACCGCCATCGTCCGCTACAGCCGTGAGCAGGAACGCCGCGACCGGTTGGCCGAAGCGGCCGCCACCGCCGGCGAGGCAGTCGTCTTCAACGAAGGTCTGTACGCCACAGGCCTTGCCGACCTCACCGATGTCCTCGACAGCCAGCGTACCCTCCTCGCCGCCCGCGACCAGCTGATCGACAGCGAGCGGCAACTCGCCCTGAACATCATCGCCCTTTACAAGGCTCTGGGCGGCGGCTGGCAGCTCGCTGAGGCGGCGACGACAGCTGCCGACACCAACGCCCGCCACGGCGGGACTCCCCCTGGAAAATAGCCATGACAGCCATCTCTTTTGCCACCATGCTCCAGCGCGTATGCCACGTTCACCCTCTCTCCCGGATGCTTGCGGCCTGCGCCGCCATCCTGCTGCTGGCCGGTTGTTCAAGCGAGGGGGGAAAGGGAAACACAGATGGAAAATCCGCCCGCAGGCCGGCCACCCCGGTTGCGACGGCCGTCTGCACGGCCAGGGACGTGCCGGTCGGCATCGATGCCACCGGCCGCGTCGAGGCCTCTGCGACTGTGGATATCCGCTCGCAGGTCGGCGGCACCCTCGAGGCCGTCCATTTCAGCGAGGGCGCCCAGCTGCGTCGCGGGGACCTTCTCTTCACCATCGATCCCCGTCCGTACAAGGCAACGGTGCAGGCCAGGGAAGCCGACCTGGCAAAGAACCGCGCCGAGCTGGCCAATGCCGAAAAGGAACTGGAACGCTACCGCCCCGCCGCCGGGCGTGGCTTCGTCTCCCAGACCCAGGCCGACCAGGCCGCCACCCGCGTCGTCACCCTCAAGGCCGCCGTGCAATCCGCCGAGGCCGCCCTCGCATCGGCCCGTCTCGACCTGCAGCACTGCAGCCTCACCGCCCCCATCGATGGGCATGCCGGCGAGATCGCCATTGACCCCGGCAACCTGATCAAAGCTGGCGACGATACGCCAATGGTGACCATCAACCGAATCGCCCCGATCAGCATTGCCTTCGACGTCGCCGGCGAACGGCTGGCCGAGTTGCGGCAGGCGATGGCCGGCGGACAGCTGCAGGTCGCCGCGATCATCCCAGGAAGTTCCACGGCGACCGTCCATGGCGTGCTCACCTTCGTCGACAACGGGATCGACCCGGCCACCGGCACCATCCGTCTGAAGGCAGAATTCGCCAACGCCCGCGGCGAACTGTGGCCCGGCCAACTGACCGCCGTCACCCTTCTCCTCGGCAGCCGCCAGGGCGCCCTGGTTGTCCCCAGCCAGGCCGTGCAGACCGGCCAGGATGATCCCCATGTCTTTGTCGTCAAAGATGACGATACCGTCGAGTTCCGCCAGGTTGTCACCGGTATCACCTCCGGCGGGGAGACCGTCATCGAAAAGGGTCTGGCCGCCGGTGAACGGGTGGTGACCGACGGCCACCTGCAGCTGGTCGACGGCGGCGCAGTCGTCGACCGCAGCCGCAAGCCGGAGGCAGGCAAAACTGCGGCCAAACCTTCCGGCAAAGGCGGCAGGCAATGACCGGCGGCATCTCCGACCTCTGCATCCGCCGGCCGGTGATGACCGTGCTGGTGATGGTGTCGATCCTCCTCTCCGGCCTGATCGGCTACCGCCTGCTGCCGGTTGCCGACCTGCCCAACGTCGATTTTCCGACCATCCAGGTCAGCGCCTCGCTGCCCGGGGCCAGCCCCGAGACCATGGCCTCGACGGTGGCCACCATCCTCGAGAAGGAGTTCTCGTCGATTGCCGGCATCGACTCGATGAACTCGGTCAGCTCCA
>CAYYWK010000483.1:0-2997 GCA_964475345.1 uncultured Desulfobulbus sp. | reverse complement strand
GTGCGGGTGCTGGGCAGACTGGAGGGGATATCCCGGCCGGGGATCGCCTCGTTCTTCCCCACCCTGAAGAAACCTGTGGTGCTGATGGATGTCGGCGCCAACGTCGATTGCCGCCCGCTGCACCTGTACCAGTTCGCCGTCATGGCATCCTGCTTCTCCCGCATCTTTGACACCGAGAATCCCCGGGTGGGCCTGCTGACCATCGGCGAGGAGGGCGGCAAGGGCAACCAGCTGGTCAAGGAAACCTACTCCCTACTGAAGAACAGCGCCCTGAACTTCATCGGCAATGTCGAGGGCAGAGATGTTTTCCAGGGTAACGTCGATGTCATCGTCTGCGACGGGTTCGTCGGCAACATCTGCCTCAAGATCAGTGAAGGGCTTGCCGACGCTGCAATGCAGATGCTGCGGAAGGAAATCCTCAAGTCATGGATGGCCAAGATCGGCTACCTGCTGGCTCGACCGGCGTTCAAATCCTTCAAGAAACGCGTCGATTATGCCGAATATGGCGGAGCGCCGTTGCTCGGAATCAACGGCACCGGCATCGTCTGCCATGGCAAATCAAATGCCCAGGCAATCAAGAACGCTGTCCTCGAGGCGCGAAAGATGGTCAAGCACCAGGTTAATGCCGAGATCCTGAAAAGCCTCGCCGCCGATGACAACGACCGGCTGATGGAGTCGTGATGGGCACCGTTATCCTGGGTACAGGCTCCTGCCTTCCCGAAAAGATCGTCACCAATGACGATATCGCCAAGATCGTCGAGACCAACGACGAGTGGATCCGCACCCGGACCGGCATCAGGACCAGGAGGGTCTGCGGGCAGGATGAGCACACCTACAACCTTGCAGCCCGGGCCGCCCGACAGGCCCTGGAAGCCGCAGGGGTCGCCGCCGAAGAGATCGGCCTGATAGTTGTGGCGACCATATCCTCGCATACCCTGATGCCATCGAGCGCCTGCCTGGTGCAGAAGGAACTGGGGGCATCCAGGGCCTTTGCCTACGATATCAACGCTGCCTGTTCCGGTTTTCTCTTCGGAATAGATCTCGCCCATAAGTATGTCCAGGCCGATCATGGCATGAAGGTGCTGGTGGTCGGCGCCGAGAATCTCTCTTCCCGCCTGAACTGGTCGGACCGCAACACCTGCATCCTCTTCGGAGACGGCGCAGGGGCGGCGGTCATCGGCTACCGTGAGGGCAAGTCCGGCTATCTCGGCGCCAATCTCCGCTCGGACGGCAGCCTCTGGGAACTGCTCTACATGTATGCGCCGAAGAGCAGCAATCCCGAAATCGTCAACGAAGACCACCCCGGCACCTACATCATCATGGAGGGGCGGGAGGTCTTCAAGCACGCGGTCAAGGCAATGGAGGACGCTATTCACGGGGTGCTGGACAGAGAGGGGTTGGCGCTGGACCAGGTGAAACTGCTGGTCCCCCACCAGGCCAATATACGCATCCTCAACAAGTTGACGGAACGGTTGCAGATGCCGGCGGAGAGCGTTGTGATCAATGTCTCGGAATACGGCAACACCTCGGCCGCCTCGATCCCGATCGCTCTCGACGAGGCCGTCCGTGCAGGAAGGATCGCCAGCGGCGATCTGATTTTGTTATGTTCCTTCGGGGGAGGGTTTACCTGGGGGGCAACCCTGATTAAGTGGTGAACAGGAGAGTACTACCATGGACTATTTCTTGACTGAAGAACAGCAGATGATCGTCGATATCGCCCGGCAGATCACCGACGAGCGGATCATTCCCCAGCGCGCCGAACTCGATGAAAAGCATGAGTTCCCGCGGGCGATCCTGAACGACATAGCCCAGGCCGACCTCTTCGGTATCCCGGTTCCGGAAGCATATGGCGGTTTCGGCGGCGGCTGCCTGGATATCGTCCTGGCGCTTGAACAGTTCGGACGCGGCTGCATCGGCGTCGGCACTGCTTTTGCCGCCAGTTTCCTCGGCATCTACCCTATCCTGATTGCCGGTTCCGACGAGATGAAGGCCAGCTACCTGCCCGATGTGGCGACCGGCAAACGGTTCGCGGCCTTCGGCCTGACCGAGGCTAACGCCGGTTCCGATGCCTCGGGAATCCAGACCACGGCCGTTCTCGACGGTGACGAATGGGTGCTGAACGGCACCAAGCAGTGGATCACCAACGGCGGCGAGGCCGAGATCTATTCAGTGGTGGCCATCACCGACCGCAGCAAGGGGCCGCGCGGCGCCTCGATGTTCGTTGTCGAGGCTGGCGATCCCGGGTTCTCCTGCGGTCCGAAGGAAAAGAAGATGGGGATCAGGGCGTCGTCGACCACCGAACTGATCTTCAAGGACTGCCGCATCCCGAAGGATCGCGTCATCGGCAGGCCCGGTACAGGGTTCATTACCGTGATGAAGACGCTGGACTCCTCGCGGCCCGGCATTGCCGCCCTCGGCGTCGGTCTGGCCCAGGGCGCCCTCGATGCGGCCGCCACCTACGCCAAGCAGCGGGTCCAGTTCGGCAAGCCGATCATCGCCTTCCAGGCGGTGCAGCACATGCTGGCCGACATGGCGGTGGGCATCGAAGCTGCCCGGGCCCTGGTCTACGGCGCCGCCAGACATATCGACGCCCACCCAAAGGACATGTCCAAGGTCTCATCGATGTGCAAGGTCTTCGCCACTGACGTGGCGATGAAGGTCACCACCGACGCCGTGCAGGTGATGGGTGGATATGGCTACATGTGTGAGTATCCGGTGGAAAAGATGATGCGCGATGCCAAGATCCTGCAGATCTACGAGGGAACCAACCAGATCCAGCGCAACGTCATCGGCCAGGAGCTCAACCGGGAATACGCCCAGTAAATGACAATGACCCGGACGGGTGGCTGCCCGTGAAGGGAGGTTCTTGCACAGGTTGCAGTGATGAATATCATAGTCTGTATAAAACAGGTGCCGGATGCCAAGGATGTGCGGCTTGACCCGGTGACCAACACGATGAACAGGGAAGGGGTGGAGTCGATTATGAACCCCAACGAT
>CAYYWK010000482.1:0-3001 GCA_964475345.1 uncultured Desulfobulbus sp. | reverse complement strand
TGGCCTGGATCCGAACGGCCATCTCGCTGATCGGCTTCGGGTTCGCCATTGCCACATCATACGAATATATTCATCACGAAACACTGGAGAAAACCGGGCGGTTCTTCGACAGAATGCACACTCCCCTCTGGTTCGGGATAAGTTTCATTCTTCTGGGGATGCTCTGCATCCTGGGCGGGGTGCTTCAGCATCAAAAGATCTTGCGGGAGATCCGGTCCAGCACCTTCACCTCCATCGATTCCAAGCCGCTGGCAAAAATCGTGGCGCTGATCCTGCTGTTTATTGGCCTCTTCGGGCTCATATCGCTCTTTCAACGGCGGGTCATCCCGCTTTACAGCCTGGTTGCGCTCTAGGCCGGGCCTAGCGCCTCTGAACAATCTTGAAGCAGGGTGAGGTATCCATGGATAATCCGGTTATTGGCAATTTTATCACCGCAACGATATTCAGCCTGATGTTTGCCCTGGGGGTCAACCACTCGTTCCGGTAGGTAACCTACCTTCTACGACAGCCCGGCCTGATGGTGCGCTCGCTGTTGTCGGTCCTCGTCATGGTCCCTGGAATCGTGGTCGTTCTGATATGGGCCTTTTCACTGCCGCCCGCCGTGGCGACAGGCCTCGCGGTGCTGGCGGCTGCTCCGGGTGCGCCGATCGGCTACAAGCGGGTCGAGATGGCCGGTGGGGAGATGGAATACGGAGTGAATCTCCAGCTGACACTGGCCCTGCTGGCGGTTGTCGTCACCCCGCTGACCTTGGCAGTCTTTTTTTCCATCTTCGACCTGGTGATCGACAGGGTGGCGCCACTGGAGGTACTCCGTCAGGTTGCCCAGGTCACTTTTCTGCCGGTCATCGCCGGGTTCCTGGTCCGGTATTTTTTCCCCGCCTTCGCCGAACGGATCGGCAACCCGTTGCGGATCCTGGGCAACATCCTGTTGATCATCCTGGTACTGGCGGTGGTTGTCATACTGGCCATCGCCCCTGATCTGCGGATGATGCTCAACCTGGGTTGGCCGGCCACCATGGCCATTGTCCTCATGGTGGCTCTTTCGCTGGCATCCGGCCACTTCCTGGGCGGGCCGAGCCAGCAGAAGCGGACGACCCTGGCCATCACCAGCATTGCCCGCAACTTCGGTCTGGCGCTCTTCATCGCGGGACTGAGCGACTACGGCCAGGAATTCGTACCCACCCTCTTTACCTACTTGATTCTGGGAGGCGTCTTGTCCGTGCCGTATATGATCTGGAGCAAACGCCAGTTGAAAAAATTATGATTCCAAAGGAAAAACTCATGAACTTTCGAAAATTTGGTGCAATGGCATGCCTTGCCATGGTGTTCAACGCGTTGCCGTTTATTCTGGAATCTGGAGTCGCTTTCGGAGCTGAGGTTACTGAAGCCGTTGAGGACCCGGCCTATGGCCTGGCCCAAACCGCGCAGAACCCGGTGGCCAACGTCATCAGCCTCCCGTTCCAGAACAACACCAATTTGAATTTCGGTCCGCTGGAAAAGACCCAGAACATTCTGAACATCCAGCCGGTAATTCCCTTTTCACTGGGA
Source organism: uncultured Desulfobulbus sp. (assembly GCA_964475345.1). GTDB lineage: Bacteria > Desulfobacterota > Desulfobulbia > Desulfobulbales > Desulfocapsaceae > Desulfoprunum. Next base: position 1,453 of record CAYYWK010000482.1, on the reverse strand, counting down.
GAGAACTGGAACCTCATCACGCGGACCATCCTGCCGGTCATTAGTCAGCCGGCTCTCTTTCCCGGTGATGACCGCACATTCGGATTGGGGGACACGGTCTTCACGGGGTTTCTCTCCCCGGCGAACCCCGGAAGGATCATCTGGGGAGCCGGGCCGGTTCTGCTCCTGCCATCGGCCACGGATGAGAAACTTGGGACCGAGCAATGGGGAGCCGGGCCGTCAGCGGTCGCCTTGACCTCCCGCGGCCCATGGCTTTTCGGGGTGCTCGGCAACCACATCTGGTCCTTTGCCGGGGACAGCGACCGGAGCGATGTCAATACGACCCTGATTCAGCCCTTCATCAACTACAATTTCCCCGGTGGCTGGTTCCTGACCTCCTCGCCGATCATCACCGCCAACTGGGAAGCAGACAGCAGCGAGACCTGGACCGTTCCCCTGGGAGGCGGTGGCGGCAGACTGTTTTTCATTGGCCGCCAGCCCGTAAACTTCTCGGCACAGGTTTTTTACAACGTGGAAAAGCCGGACTTCGGGGCCGACTGGTCTTTCAGGTTGTCGGTCTCGTTTCTCTTTCCAAGATAGCTGGGGAGACCCATCTCACTCAACAATGGAGTCAATCATGACCATCACACTTCATACGTCGCTGGCCATTGACCATCAGGAGAAAATCGCCAACCTTCATTTCTTTGAAAACCGAGCTGTGGGGGAGACGGCGCAGACGCTTCGCGATGAGCTGCTCTACCACCGCGCAACGCAGATTTACCTGTGGGCTTTGCCGCTCATCAACACGCTCGGCATGCAGCGTGGATCCGAGAACGTATTCGGCTCAGGATACGACGTTTTGCCGGTATGGAAGAAACGCCTCGACGCCCGGACGCTCGTGACCACGCCGAACTCGGACGTGATCTACGCGATGAGCTACGTCGATCTTGGCAAGGACGGGCCGCTCGTGTTCGAGGCCCCGCCGATGCTGCAGGGCATCCTGCTGGATTTCTGGCAGCGGCCGATCCCCTTCGATGGCGGCACGTTCGCGGGTGATGTCGGCTTTTTCGGGCCGGATCAGGGCAAGGGTGGAAAGTTCCTGCTCCTGCCGCCGGGCTATGACGGCGACGTCCCGGAGGGCTGCTTCGTCTGCCGCTCGGGCACCAACAACGTGTTCATCTTCCTCCGGGCGTTCTATGCCGATGCAAGCGACCTGAAGCCGCCGGTCGAGCTGATCGAAAAGACCAGGATCTACCCGTTGAAGGGGAAGGCCAGGCCGATGACGTTCCCGGAGGCCTCAGGCGTGCCGGCGAACATGCTGCCGCCGAGCGACGTTACCGCATTTGATCTGCTCAAGCAACTGGTGGACGCCGAAGGGCCGCACCTGGCCGACCCGGACTGGATGGGCATGCTGGCCGGACTTGGCATCGTCAAGGGGGAACCATTCCAGCCGGACGAACGGATGCGGGGCATC
>CAYYWK010000481.1:0-3017 GCA_964475345.1 uncultured Desulfobulbus sp. | reverse complement strand
GATATGCCGGAAATGACACCCCATTCCATTCGGCCACGCCCGAATACTGACGGAGAGTAGCGATGTACAATGCTTCTGACCTGCGCAAGGGCCTCAAGCTGCAGATTGACGGCAATCCCTATATCATCATCGATTTTGAATTTTCAAAGCCTGGCAAAGGGCAGGCCCTGTACCGGTGCAAGATGCGCAACATGATTACCGGCAACCAGCTCGTACAGACATACCGCTCGGTGGACAAGTTTGAAAAGGCGGATCTTGAAGAACGGAAGATGCAGTATCTGTACAATCAGGAAGACGAGTATCATTTCATGGATACCGAAAATTTCGAGCAACTGCACATCACCCGCGAGCAGCTGGGCGACAACGTCAATTTCCTCATCGACAACATGGAGGTCGAGGTGCTGTTCTTCGCCGGCAAGGCCATTGATGTCAGTCTGCCTATATTTGTCAATCTGGTTGTCACCAAGGCCGATCCATGGGCCAAAGGGGACACTTCCGGCACCGATACCAAGCCGGTGACGGTGGAAACCGGCTATGTGCTTCAGGTCCCCCCCTTTGTCGAGGAGGGTGAAAAGATTCAGATCGATACCCGCACCGGGGCATATGTAACACGAGTCAAGGATTGACCGGAGATGCTCAACAGGCCGGGGCTGCACCTCCGTGCAGCCCTCTTCTCCTCGGTCAGACGATTTTTCTGTTCCCGCGGGTTCCTCGAGGTTGACACGCCTGTCCGGCAGCCCGTGATCATCCCGGAAAGCGCCATCCGTCCCCTTATTGCCGAGGGCCAGTACCTGCAGGCTTCACCGGAACTCTGCATGAAACGGATCCTGGCTTCCGGCAGCGGCAGCATTTTCCAGATCTGTCGCTGCTTTCGCAAGGGAGAGCGCGGACGGCTCCACCTCGAAGAATTCTCCATGCTGGAGTGGTATCGCTGTGATGCCGACTACCGGCAGTTGATGGATGACTGCGAAGAACTGCTGTCTGCTGTCGCCGCTGATATGAACGAACTGGCTGCCGATCCCGGATGCGGGACCTTGGCAGAGCCATTTCCCGGTCTGGACATCACCACAAGGCCATGGCCGCGACTGCAGGTGGCTGAGGCCTTCACCCGGTTCAGCCCGGTTTCGCTTGAGCAGAGCATGGGCGAAGATCGTTTCGAGGAGATGCTTGTTGAATACGTTGAGCCGCACCTCGGTACAGCCGTACCGGCTTTTCTGATCGACTACCCGGTGGAGCTGGGCTCCCTGGCAAAAAGAAAGGTTGCTGACCCATCCACCGTCGAGCGCTTTGAGCTCTACGCGGATGGAATTGAACTGGCAAACGGCTTTTCCGAACTGACCGACCCGGTTGAACAACGGCGGCGGTTTACCGTCGAGCTGGAAGCGATCGCTGGAGCAGGGTTGGCTCCTGCCGGGATGCCTGAGCGGTTTCTCGAAGAACTCCAGAATCTTCCCGCCTGCGCCGGCATCGCCCTCGGTCTTGACCGGCTTCTCATGCTGCTGACAGGAGAACGGAGTATTGACCGGGTTGTGCCGTTTGCGCCGGATGATTTCTGAGCCAGTCGATTGCCTGGCGGTAGCCCAGATTCCATTTTGGTGGAATGAGCCGTCTTAAGAAAGAAGTCTGTTAAAATTGCCAGTATGCTTGTATTTTTGTAAGAGAACAGGGCCCATGCCGCTACCGGCTGTTGTGTCAGAGTGAGTCAACCTGGAAATTGGAAACATGGATCAGCAACAGAACCAACAACTCGGGAAATACCTCGACCTTTTTCTCCGCTGGAAGGCCTTTATCATATTTGCCATCCTGATCAGTCTGCCCGCTGGCCTGCTGGTTTATCTGACAACGCAGAAGGTCTATCAGGCCACTTCCCTGCTCAGTTACCAGCAGCAGAAGATCAGCACCAACAAGATGTCCCCGGATATCCAGGCTGCCATCCGCGATGTGGTGTCCTCCCTGACCCAGATCGTGACCAGCAGAACCAATCTCGAAACACTGATCACGGAGCTCAATCTTTATACGGAAGCGCGGAAAAAACTACCGATGGAGGATGTCGTCGATTTGATGCGCAAGTCGATAGAGATTGAACCGTCGAAGCAGGGTGACATTTTTCAGATTCGATATTCAGGTGCGGAGCCTAACAAAGTTGTCAAAGTTACAAACGCCCTTGCTTCCAAATTTATTGAAGAAAACTTAAAATATCGGGAAGAACAGGCGACTGAAACATCATCTTATGCCAGCGATGAACTGGCGATGGCCAAGGAGACGATGGATCAGAAGGAAGCGACCATGCGGGACTATAAGCTCAAGCATTACAATGAACTGCCCGAGCAGCGGCAGACTAATGTTTCGCAGCTCATCGCCCTGCGGGAGCAGTACCAGCTCAAGCAGGAGAGTATCCAGGACCTCGAGAAGACGCTGATCTTGATCCAGGATCAGATTTCGAACAGGCGCAAATTTGCTTCCGCCCAGAGCGATCTGGCCGTGCAAGTCGGTAATGCTGGTGTTCCACCAGTGCCGCAGGATCAGATGCTCAGTCCGGCTGATCGGCTCATCCAGCTGCGAGGGATTCTGAAAAATCTTGAGGTCAAGTACACGGACAACCATCCCGAGGTCAAGCGGATCAAAAAGCAGATTGCCCGTCTGGAAGAGAGCCTGGCCGCAACCGGCGGTACCGGAAGTGGCCGGGACAAAACAGTTGCCGTTCCTTTGCGAAACTCTGCGGATCCGGTGATCCTTCAATTGGAGACCCAGTTGAAGAATGTTCAGTTGAGTATCCAGAATATCAACGAGGAGAAGGAAAGCCTGAAAAAGACCATTACCCAGTATGAAGAATGGGTCACCGCCGCTCCGGTTCGTGAGGCCGAGTGGTCGGCGCTGACCCGCGAGTATGGTGAACTGAAAAGGCATTATGACCTGCTGGTCTCTTCGGACCTCCAGGCAAAATCGATGCTCAACCTTGAAAGACGACAGAAGGGAAGCCAGTTCAAGATCGAGGACGCCGCCCGCCTGCCGGAGAA
>CAYYWK010000480.1:0-3027 GCA_964475345.1 uncultured Desulfobulbus sp. | reverse complement strand
CGCGCCCCCCTCCGCAGTCCCCCCCGCCACAGAGATCGGGAGCGCGTGGCCGCCGCCGGCGAGCGACGATGATGCCGCCGCTGCGCCCCACCGAGATCCCGGCGGCACTGGCGAGGGCCGTGTTCGGCCTGACTCCGGCGGCCAGGATGACAATGTCAACACCCAGCGTTTTCTGGGAGGTGATGACCTGCAGCCCGCTCTCCCCGACGTTTTCTCTGATTTCATGGACCCGCGTGGCCAGCAGCATCTCGACGCCGCGGCCCGCCAACTCCTTTTCCACCACCCTGGCGATGCAGCGCCCCAGCAGTGAGGGCAGCACCTGGTCCTCCATCTCGATCAGGGTGGTCTGGATGCCCCACAGGTCTGTCATCGCCTCCGCCAGTTCGAGACCGATGGCCCCGGCACCGACGATCGCCGCCCGGCCGACTTTGCCCTGGGCCATCAGTCCCTTGATCGCCTCAGCGTCATGGAGATTGGAGACCGTGAAGACCCGCGGCAGGTCAGCGCCTGGGAATGGCGGGCGCATCGCCTGGGCGCCGGTGGCGAGCACCAGCTTGTCGTAGCCGAGGAGTTCCTCCCTGCCGTCGTCGAGGTGGCAGATCAGCACCTGCTTCTCACGGCGCCTGATTTCGCGGGCCTCCACCCTGGTCAGAACCCGCACTCCCTTGCAGTTCTCGAAGAAGGCCTCGTCACGGATGGCGTGCGAGGTTGTTGAGTACAGTTCCTCCACATCGTTGATGTCGCCGCCGACGAAGTAGGGAATCCCGCAGCCGCCGTAGGATATCAGGTTGTCGCGGTCGATCAGGGTAATCTCCGCCTCCGGGTCGAGCCGGCGCAGCCGGCAGGCAACCTTCGGGCCAAGGGCGACAGCGCCGATAATCAGGACGTTCTTGGGCATGATGTACCTCGTGAGCAGATTTGACCTTCGGGAGAAAATGACCTGGGTGAGACTGCAGCTGCCTGTGCTCTGCCCATGATAGCTGTTTCTCCGCAACCGGCAATACCACAGCGTATGCACTTGCACAGAAATTCCACGCATTCCATCGTCTTATTCAATGTGCATGTTGTGCTCGATAGGCAAACCATCTACAAAAGGGACAGCCCCCGCCATCCCTGCCAACGGTCGGGGACCTGCCCCTTCTTCCTGCGCTGATCCCGGTTTTCGTGTGTAGGGGCAAATGCGTCCTCGCCCCGGGAATCTTCTTCCCCTCGAGAAGGCGAACGGACAGGGGAAAATCCGGACGCCGCGCAGGGCACCTGCAACCGCGCCTACCTTCAGCGTGAACCGTACGACCTCGTCGGCAACGTCGGTGTGAACCTTGTCCTTTATGATCATTGACCTTTTCATGGCGTCCTCCTTCAGGTGCAGGTTGTCGTGCGCTGCATCTCCCAACCTTTGCCCTGGTATCTGCATCGGACACGCCGTTGTGTGACGAGCACCGAGAACGGATGCGTGAGGATCGAGTCATGACTTTCTGCCCTGTTTCATTGGTATGTTGAATTATTTTTCGACGATCCGGTGAACCGCCTCAATCAGCGGCCGGCAACGGCTTCGGATGGAAGGAAGAGCCGCAGAGAGGTGAAGGAAGACAGGGGGCATAAGGCGGTTTCGCGATGCATCCGGCGCTTTTCACGATGCCGGCACTTGCTGCGGCGGAGGTTATGCCTTATTGGTAGCAATCAGTTTGTTCCACCAGACGGGCGGGACACCCTGCCCCGTCTCGACCCTGCAAACCCACTCAGGAGGAAGAGATGTCCGATCCCGAACTACATGATTTGATCATAATCGGTGGCGGGCCTGCCGGCCTGACCGCCGGCATCTATGCCATGCGCGCCGCACTGAAAACCGTTCTGATCGAACGGGGGGTTTTCGGCGGGCAGGTGGCCATCACCAAGGAGGTGGAAAATTATCCAGGATTTCCCAACATCGGCGGATTCGAACTGTGCGAGAAATTTCTCGAGCACGCCAGGTCCTATGATCTGGAGATCATCGAAAAGGAAGTGGTTGCCACCGAACCCGGCATTGACTACCACACGGTACGGCTCGCCGACGGGACCGAACTGCGCGGACATTCGCTGATCCTTGCCGCCGGCGGCACCGCGCGCAAGCTCGAAGTGACTGGGGAAAGCGAGAACTTCGGCAAGGGGGTATCCTACTGCGCCACCTGCGACGGCTTTTTCTTCAGGAACAAGACGGTGGCCGTCATCGGCGGCGGTGACACCGCCCTCGAGGACGCCCTCTATCTCGCCAAGATCACCAGCAAGGTCTACCTGATCCACCGGCGTGACGAATTTCGCGGCAGCCGTATCCTGCAGCAGCGGGTTTTCGCCGAGCCCAGGATCGAGATCATCTTCAACGCCGTGGCAAGCGAGATCCTCTCCGACCAGTCAGGAGTCACCGGAGTTGCCCTCAAGGACACTACAAACGGGGAGCAGCGTCGGCTGACGGTGGAGGGGGTGTTCATCTTCGTCGGCTTTGCGCCGAACAATACCCTGGTGCCCGCCGGCATCAAAAAGAACACCACCGGGTACGTGATCACCGACGAGAAGTGCGCGACCAGCATCCCGGGGATCTTCGCGGTCGGCGACCTTCGGCAGAAATATGCCAACCAGATCGTCCTGGCCGCAGCTGACGGCTGCACCGCCGCGCTGGCCGCCGCCCATTACGTGGAAGGGAGAAAGAGTTCGCTGCAATAATCCGGGGACGAACCGCCAAACGCATTCACCACACAAGGGGAATGTCATGAAAATGTTGCTGATTATCAGTACAAACGATGGCGAAACCATCTATAACGCGATGCGGCTGGCCAATGTCGGCGTCAGCAAAGGCGACGAGGTCAGCGTCTTCATGCTCGGCAAGGGGGTCTGTTTCGAGCAGGCCGGAGACGGGCAGTTCGACGTGATGAGTCAGGTCAGCCAGTTCACCGGCGATTTCTACGTCTGAGGGGTCTGCATGAAAGCCCACGGTCTGGTGGGTTCGAGCAGTTGCCCGATCGGCTGGATGGACGATCTCTACGAAATCGCCAG
>CAYYWK010000479.1:0-3029 GCA_964475345.1 uncultured Desulfobulbus sp. | reverse complement strand
CTTCTTCTATCCGGGTAGATTCCTGGAGACAGCACCCGAGAAAGTATAGGGCCTCGACGTTTTCGGGCTGCAACGTCAGAATGGCCCTGTAGTACTCCTCTGCTTTAAAAAAATGAAGTCGTCGTTTGAAAAGGTTGCCGAGATTGAAAAGTGCGGGTGTGTATTCCGGCTGTATCCGGAGTGACGTGCGATAACAATTTTCGGCATCTGAATCTCGTCCAGTCTCCTGATACACTACCCCCAGATTGTTGAAGGCTTCATGAAAGTCAGGTTGCATGTTCAAGGCCTGGACGTAGCTGTTCAATGCTAAGGGGGGGCTTGATTGCTGCTGGTCGACACCGATATTGAAGAGTTCGATCGCCTTCGGAGCCAGAAAACGCAGGTTGTCATCATTCTCCGGTGATTGCTTGAAATGCTCCCGAGTCGTTTTGGCGCTCCAGATAGCAAACATCTGTCGGTATGCTTCTTCGACATGCTGGGTAAAACCCTGTTCATTCATCAAGGAAGAGCCGAGCATTTCCTCGCGAAGATTGCCGCGGATAGCGGCGAGTTTCTGTCGGTCGCGAGCGAGCTCAAGAGCGATCTCGATGTATTCGTCTTCGTTTGCGGCCGTCCACTCCCTGTGGCCGATGCCTTCAAGGATCGATGCTGCCAATCTGCCGACACCCGGTCGACCGGCCAGGGTCACGAAGGGGACACCCATATACAGGCTTTCAAATAAGGTGGTTCCGGAGTTATGGGGAAAACAGTCCAGGCCGATATCGATGGATCGCAAGGTGTCCCAGGGGGGGGTATTATAACCGATGGACAGACGGTCTCGATTAATGCCCCTGCGTGTGAATTCCGTGAAAAATCGCATCCGAACAGCAGTATCTTTGAAGTTTATGCTGTCGATGACGAGGCGGGCGTTGTCCGCCGCCTTGAGAATTTTCGTCCAGGTATCAATAACTTTCCGGTTGAGGCGGATGGCCCGGCTTAGTGTACCAAAGGTGATATATCCGTTGCTTTCGGCGGGCAAACTGCCAACATCCCCCATGTCTTGTTCGGCATGATAGACAAACGGAGGAACGGGTAATCTCCAGACGTTTTCAGAAAAAAGACCTTCGCTTCCGATTGGTGCTATTGTGATATCGGTAAAATAATAATCAATTGCCGACAAACCTGTCGTATATCCGAAGTCAAGCCAATGCAGTGAGATTGGTGCAGGTCGGTGACAGAAGGCTCCCAATCGATTGCCGCCGGCGTGACCGGCTAGGTCGACCAATATATCGATCTTATCGCAGCGAATCCGTGTAGCCAGTTCCTCATCAGTTAAACGGTTCGTCGGAACCCAGTGGTCGACATGGGTTTTGTAGAGGTCTGTGACTATGTCTTCCCTGAGTGTCTCGGCATAAGCGAATATCTCGAACTGTTGACGATTATGATGGGAAAGCAGGGGAAGCAGGTGCGAAGAAACTGGATGCTTGTAAAAAGCGGGGGATACATAGCCGATTTTCAACCGGCGGTCATAATGATGATCATTGGAATAAGTCGGAAGATCAGCATGAATTGAACGATTGAACCGTCTTTCATAATCCCGGTAAAGGTCGAAAATATGTTCAGCCGTGGAATCAGGATGATAATTCATGGTGAAGAGAAGCCAGTCAAAGGCTTCCCTGTAGTCTGGCTTGATATTGAGAGCTTGGCGATAACAGGAAACAGCTCGCTGAAGATCACCTTGAGCTTGGTAAACATTTCCAAGATTATTATAAGCCATTGCAAAATCGGGTTTCAATTCGATTGCCCTGATAAGGGCGTCTGCACTTTCGGCAAGTCTTCCCTGACGAAAAAAAATATTGCCGAGAGTATTGTAGGCTTCGGGGTAGATAGGCTGAATTGTGGTGAGATGGCGAACGACGGTTTCAGCTTCTTCGAGACGACCTGATTCCTTCAGACAAATGCCGAGATTGCATTCGGCGGCAAAGTAATCCGGACTGAGTTCAAGAGCATGTCGAAACGTCCTTTCGGCCGCAACGAAGCTGCGCAATGCCATCAGGGTTACTCCAAGGTTATTATAGGCCTCGGGAAAATCCTGATTGATGGCAAGTGCTTGCCTTAAGGCATTTTCTGACTGTTCAAGATTACCGTTGTCCTTCAAAGATACTCCGAAATTGTTCAGCAATTCGGCATCGTGACTGTCGAGTTGTAAGGCGGATTGATTTGCCGCTACCGCTTCGTCATGACGATACAGTTTGGAGAGAACTGCGCCTAGGACCTTCCAGAGAAACAGTTGCTCAGGGAAAAAGAGAAGCAGGTGTCGGAGTGTAGCTTCACATGGAGTGAGATTCATCTCGTTGAACATCGAGATAATCTTGCTCTCAACTGCAGTTGTCAGAGGAGAAGGAGGGGGAGACGAAGCTGTGACCCTTGCAGAAAGCCACAAGCAGTCTTTTTCCGATAATCCCCATTTGTCTGCCTCTCTCAACAACATTTCTACAGCATCGAGATTTTCAGCGTGGGCAAGGGCGTTGATATAGGCAATCAGGTAGACGATTTCGGGCTGTGGTTTTCCAGATAGAGCTGATTGAAAATGTGATATGCTCTGGGAAAGTTGTCCGTTGTTCAGGAGGATACAACCAAGACGCAGATTGGCTTGAGGGTGTTGGGGGGAGATGGCTATGATTTTTTTGTACAGGAATTCTTCTTTGTCATTCTTTCCCTGATGGCGTGACTTCTCCGCTGCCTGCAGCAATGAATCTATCTGTCGTGTTAATTCATTATCTGCGATGGGGAAATCAGACATGGGGTGATTGCCGAAAAAAATGGAACGTTATTGCCTGCCAGGCCAAGAAAATGGAGGGGAAAAAACAACTAACGCTTCAGCGACCATGTGCTGCTAGTTTGTTGACTGACTTCTTCTGGAAAACGATGCGATAGCATTTATCATATGATAATTTCCGCATAATCTGAGGGGTTTGTCAAGGAATATGCTTGGAGTCCGGAGGGATAGGCGTTTGCTTTCTCCATCCGTAAAAATGACTGATCAGCCC
>CAYYWK010000478.1:0-3055 GCA_964475345.1 uncultured Desulfobulbus sp. | reverse complement strand
TGCTTCAACCACCCGCAAATATGGAGGGACCGGCCTTGGCCTCACTATTGCCAAGCAACTAGCAGAATTAATGGGGGGAGAGATAGGTCTGAACAGCGAAGAGGGTAAAGGTTCAGAGTTTTGGTTTACTGTGAGACTAGATAAGCAGCCAGAATCACATCGAAAAATCTTAAAGCCTGCCGATCTGCAAGGTGTGCGCGTGATCATCGTAGACGATAACGCCACCAACCGTGAAATTCAGACGAAACGACTGATGTCATGGGGCATGCGTCCCGCAGAAGCGCAGGATGGTGAAACCGCTCTCCAGCTACTCTATACGGCGCTTGATGAGGAAGATCCATTTACTGTCGCCTTGATCGATATGCAGATGCCGGGAATGGATGGTGAAACCTTAGGACGAGCTATTAAAGCCGATCAACGCTTGGCAGAAACCTACATGGTCATGTTGACCTCTTTGGGGGCAAGGGGTGATGCCCGGCATTTCGAAGAGCTTGGCTTTGCTGCTTATGCTACCAAACCAATACGACATCAGGAACTGAAAGCCGTCTTATCCTTAGTGTTGGCTGATACGAAAGAAAACATGGTCGAGCAGCCCATTGTCACCCGGCATTCGGCGCGAGATGCGCTGCCACTGTTTCTCGGATATACAGCCCGTATTCTATTAGCAGAAGATAATATCACGAACCAGCATGTCGCACTGGGTATACTGAAGAAGTTTGGTTTCAGTGCCGACGCCGTCGCCAACGGACTGGAAGTGCTCAAGTCTTTGGAACTCGTGCCGTACGATCTAGTGCTCATGGACGTTCAGATGCCAGAAATGGACGGTCTCGAGGCGACCCGCCAGATCCGTGATAAAAAATCAGCAGTCCTCAATCCCAACATACCTATTATCGCGATGACTGCCAATGCGATGCAAGGGGACCGGGAAATTTGCTTGCAGACTGGCATGGATGATTATGTCTCCAAACCGGTTTCTCCCAAAGCACTCGCCGAAGCTCTGAAGAAATGGCTACCGGAAGAGCCAACTGCAAAGCCTTCTCGGCCAATGAATCAGGATAATCCGCCACCTGTTATTGACAATCAGGGATCTGTTGGGATGATTTTTGACAGGGCGGGCATGCTCAACCGATTGATGGATGATCAAGAACTGATGGAAATGGTGATCGAAGGTTTCCTCAACAACATCCCGGAACAAATTGCGGAGTTGAAAGGATATCTGGCAAGCAGTGACGCGCCGGCAGTTGAACGCCAAGCCCACACTGTAAAGGGTGCATCTGCAAATGTTGGAGGCGAAACTCTCTGTGCTGTTGCTTCAGAGATCGAGAAGGCCGCCAAATCCGGGAATCTAGAAAACGCTAAAGAACACCTAGCTGAGTTGGAGGTTCAGTTTGAGCTATTAAGCAAGGCAATGACTAGCAAACCATAAAATACGACAAGAAGGAAACATCATGAAGACGCTCATCGTTGAGGACGACTTCACCAGTCGTTTGCTCCTCCAAGAACTCCTTAAAAATTTTGGACTATCTCAAATCGCTGTCAACGGCAAAGAGGCAGTTGAGGCTTTCCGGATAGCTTTGGCGGCAGGAGAGCCATACGATCTCATTTGTCTTGATATCATGATGCCTGAGATGGATGGGAAGGAAGCACTTCGACTGATCCGTCTGCAAGAAGAGCAACAGGGAATCCTCTCATCTAATGGAGTGAAGATTGTCATGACTACGGCGCTGGGTGATATGAGGAATGTCGCTGATGCCTATCGCAATCTATGTGACGCGTATATCACTAAACCCATAGATAAAGAAAAACTCTACAGAGAACTCCAGGCGCTCGAGCTGATCGATTGATACGGAGGCATTGATATGCGGATACTGATTGCCGAAGATGATTTCACCTCTCGTACCATGCTCGCAGGTCTTCTGAAAAAAGTCGGGCATGAAGTGGTGACTACCGTCAATGGTGCCGAAGCATGGCAAATCTTGCAACAGCCTGATACCCCTCGTTTGGTGATTCTTGATTGGATGATGCCGGAGTTGGATGGACTGGAGGTGCTACGTCGGATTCGCAGCCAGGAAAAAGACCAACCACTGTATGTGATCATGCTGACAGCTAAAGGTGAGAAAGCAGACATTGTCACTGGGCTCGATGCAGGGGCCAACGATTACCTTCCGAAACCCTTCGATCCAGGGGAACTCCGTGCTCGCATCGAAGTTGGCTGCCGAATGATTCAAATGCAGGATGCGCTCCTTGAAAGCAGAGAGATAATGGCGCATCAGGCAACTCACGATTCGTTAACGAACCTGCTCAATCGAAGAGCAATTCTCGATCGACTCCAAGAAGAACTCTCTCGAGCCAATCGTTATGGTGACATCTTGGCCATCGGGATGATTGATGTCGACCATTTTAAAATCATTAACGATAGATACGGTCATCAAACAGGAGATGATGTGCTCTGCAGCATAGTACAGATTCTCAAAAAGAGTTTTAGAACTTACGACACACTGGGACGTATCGGAGGCGAGGAATTTCTCGCTATTGCTCCGGTCAAACAAGAAGCTGATGGCCTCTCAGTTTTTCATCGCGCTCTTATAAATATAGCTGAAACCAGCATACCTACACGCTCAGGAAATTTGTCTGTGACAGTGAGCATCGGTGTGGCCGCGGCCAAGGCTGATAACTCGATAGATGAAATACTCGCGTCAGCCGATAATGCCTTGTATCAGTCAAAAAAAACAGGTCGCAATAACGTATCCTATATTTTCCAGGATACCTGAACGTGAAGAGTTGAAAGGCCCTCGAAATAAAGATGTCTGCCGGTTTTATCTAAATAAACATATAAGTTGGACGACAGTATCCTTTGTGACACATAAAAAAGGATTCCAGTACAGCATCGGGAGGAAAAATGAGCATACGGTCCAAGTTTATCACTCCTATCGCGGTATTGCTGGCCATCGTCACGGTAATTGCCTTGATAGCCACTAACCGGTCCGTTGTCGGGCTGGTCGACACCCAGAAGGCGGAATTCGTCGGATATGCCGAGGAGGCCCTCTCCAGCCAG
>CAYYWK010000477.1:0-3059 GCA_964475345.1 uncultured Desulfobulbus sp. | reverse complement strand
CGCAAGAAGATCGAGGAGGAAAACCGCCGGCTGCTGGCCGCCGTCCGGGAGGAACGGGACAAGCTGTCCTCGCTTATCGACAGCTTGACCGACGAGGTCTGGTTCGCCGATACCCGGAAACGGTTCATGCTGGCCAACCCCTCAGCGCTCAAGGCATTTGGCGTAGACATCCAAGATAGCATTGACATTGAACAGTTTGCAGCCAGCCTGGAGGTGTTCCGTCCTGACGGCAGCCCCCGGCCCGTCGACGAGGCGCCCTCTCTGCGCGCCCTGCGTGGAGAGATTGTCAGGAATCTGGAGGAAATCATCCGCATACCGGCGACTGGCCGGCTGCAGCATCGGGAGGTGAGCGCCAATCCGGTGCGGAACGGCGAGGGCCAAATTATCGGCGCGGTGTCCGTGGTGCGCGACATCACCGAACGCAAGGCGGCGGAAGAAACGGCCCGCCTCTACGAACTCCTGGCCGGGAACAGCAGGGACATTATCCTCTTCGTCCGGCTTGCGGATGGGCACGTCATGGAGGCCAACGCCGCCGCCGTGGGAGCCTACGGCTATCCGCGCGAGGAGCTGCTGGGCATGAATGTCGTCGATTTCCGCGCCTCGAAAAACCCGGTGCTGACTGATGCGCAGATGGCCGAGGCCGACCGCAAGGGCATCCTGTTCGAAACGGTCCATCGCCGCAAGGACGGCACCACCTTCCCGGTTGAGGTCAGCTCCCGGGGGACGGAGTACGGCGGTGCGCGCATCCTGCTCAGCGTGATCCGCGACATCACCGAGCGCAAGCGGGCGGAAGAAGCCTTGCAGGAGAGCCGGGCCAAACTGGAAGCAGCGCTCGCCAGCATGACGGATGCGGTGTTCATTGTGAGCAAAAACGGGGAATTCGTGGAGTTCAACGAGGCCTTTGCCAGGTTCCACAAGTTCGCCAGCAAAGAGGCATGCCTCAAGAGACTCGATGAGTACCACGAGCTTGTCGACGTCTATATGGAAGACGGCAGGCTCCTTCCCCTCGACATGTGGGCCGTTCCCAGGGCCCTCCGCGGCGAGACGGTCACCAACGCCGTCTACGGGTTGCGCCGCAGGGATACCGGCGAGTCATGGACTGGCAGCTACAGTTTCGCCCCGATTCGCGATAAAGACGGGCTGATCGTCGGGGCCGTGGTGGTGGGACGCGATATTACCGAGATGAAACGGCAGGAAGAGGAACTGCGGCTCAGCGAGCAGCGCCGGGCCCTGGCCCTCGAGGCGGCCCATGCCGGAACCTGGGAATGGGACTTGCAGACCAACGAGAACGTCTGGTCGAGTGCGCTGTGGGAGTTGTACGGGCTGGAACCCTACAGCTGCGAACCTTCCTACGAGAACTGGCGCAGAACGATCCAGCCCGACGATCTGCCGGTGGTGGAGAAGACCATCCAGGAGGCGGTCGCCCAGGGAGTGCCGTTCTGCACCGAATGGCGGGTGAACATGGACGATGGCGGCGAACGGTGGCTGACCTCCCGGGGGAAACCGCTCAAGGATGGCAATGACCGAGTTGTCGGCTACCACGGCATTGTCCTGGACAATACGCAACAGAAGCGAGACGACGAGGAAAAGAAGACCCTGCAGGCGCATCTGGCCCAGGCCCACAAGATGGAGGCTATCGGTACGCTGGCCGGTGGCATCGCCCATGACTTCAACAACATCCTCGGAGCTATCTTCGGCTATGCCGAAATGGCGAGGGACAGTTCCCCGGAGGGGTCAGACATGGCCCGAGACCTCGACAACGTGCTGAAGGCCAGCGAGCGGGCGAGCAACTTGGTGAAGCAGATCCTCGCCTTCAGCCGCGAGGCCAGTGCCGACCGCGTTCCGCTGGAGCCGGTGCACATCGTCAAGGAAGCCGTCAAACTGCTGCGGCCGGCTCTGCCGTCAACCATCACCATCAGGCAGCACATGGACACCGAGACCCATTCGGTGCTGGCGGACCCGACCCAGATCCACCAGATCATCATGAACCTCTGCACCAATTCCTTTCATGCCATGGAACACACCGGCGGCGTCCTTGAAATATCGCTGCAGGACTGTGAACTGACCCCGCAGGATATTCCGCCCCAGGCAGATTGCCGATCCGGCAGCTATGTCGAACTGGCAGTCAGCGATAGCGGCCCGGGAGTCCCGCAAGAGATACGAGACAAGATCTTTGAGCCCTATTTCACCACCAAGGATATCGGCAAAGGCACCGGTATGGGCCTCTCCATCGTTCATGGCATCGTCTCCTCAATGGATGGCTTTGTCACATGCGAGACCGCACCCGGAGGCGGCGCGAACTTCCGGGTGTTCATTCCCGCTGCTGAAAAGACGGCAGCTCGCGCCGCTCCGCCGGAAGCCCCGCTCATCAGCGGCGAAGAACGGATCCTCTTTGTCGATGACGAGGAGATTCTCGCCGAGATGGGAAAAACCATGCTTGAACGGTTAGGCTACCAGGTGACCGTCCGCTCCAGCAGCATCGAGGCGCTGACCACCTTCCAGAACCAGCCCGGCCAGTTCGACGCGATCATTACCGATCAGACCATGCCGGGAATGACCGGTTTCGACATGGCGAGGCGGATGCTGCAGATCCGCCCCGATATACCGATCATTCTCTGCACCGGCTACAGCAATCTAATCACTGAGGAGCAGGCGAAAAAGGCCGGTATAAAGGGCTTCCTCATGAAACCGATGGCAAGGAAAGACGTTGCCCAACTCCTCAGGAAGGTGCTTGATATCAAACAATAAGATAGGGGAATGGTCTGTTTCGAGTCTTCAGAATCGGCCCCGATTTTTAAGACAACATTGAGGCGCGATTAAGATAGATCCTGGCAGGCTGAATCTGTTCTTCGTTGGCTAGGCTTGAGGTTATTCCTGAATATACGACCTACCTGAACAGAAGCAGTCTTAAATTAAAGCTGAGGCCAATTTGATTCAGGTTTGGGCTGGCAACTTCAAGGTAGCTAGGCGGCATGAAGTAAAGGGGCCTTGAATAAAACAATCGTCCTTCCTGCCGCAAGGGACTCATCGCAACGGATCAGCGCCGCACGGATGAGGGA
>CAYYWK010000476.1:0-3064 GCA_964475345.1 uncultured Desulfobulbus sp. | reverse complement strand
CCATTGTTGACGAGTTGGAACTTGTCTTCTCGTTGGACGTGGAGCCAGAGGATGAAGTCGTACAACCAGATCTCACGAATCTTCCCGACCGAGGTTTAGAGTTGATCGCCTACGTGCATGAGCGGGGCAGTCGTTACGCCACTGATGCAGGATGGATTCCGGTTGCAAAGCTCAGAGATAACTGGGGGAAGGATCGAGGGTTTACCACCAAAGCCCTAAAAGATCTGCTTACCGTGTTGAGCGATCGGCAGCTCGGATCGTTCAATGAGGACCGATCTCAGTGGCAACTCACCATCGATCCTCGGTTCTTTCCAAGGTAGCACCTTATACAATCCATCTCTACCCGTTAAGACAGATCTCTTTGCAACAAGAGCGGATCGGGAAATGAGAAACCCCGAACGAGATAACGCACTACCTGTCTATATTCCCGATTATTTACACGCTTGTAGCCACCCCCGATAGGGCTGGAAATTACATGTCATCGGGGAGCGGGAAACGCAGTTTTTACGTCAGTACAAATCGTGAGGTTATATGAAAAGCAGTAAAATTGTTTTCTTCCTTGGCCTTGGTACGTTTGTTCTAGTTTCTCTGTTCTCTCTCATTGTTCAGAAGAGAGAACAGAGAATAGTCCAAGCACTCTCTCCACCGCCTGCGGTAGCATCAGCTCCGCTCGTTCCCCCGATCTCGCCATCTCCATTGCCACCTGCACCGGCGCTTGTTCCCGTTTCACCTCCTGTAGCTTCCCCATCCCCGCAGCCATCGGTTCCTGATTCCCCTTCCACAGCTCTACCTGGTAGCATCGTGATTCGTGGCTGTAACGGTCACACAGCCCATGCCAATTTTCGTGCAGCTCCAACGGCTCATCCTTCCTCTTTATTGGGAGTTGTCACGATAGGGGAGCGTGTTCTCCCCACAGGGGAAACAACGATCAACGAAGGGATTTCTTGGATGAAAGTCTATGTTTCAAGTGATCTGGCGATCAGCAACAATCCTGAAGCTGTCAATCAAGACTCGCGCTCAGGGCAGACCGGTTGGATAGCGTCGTGCTTTAACCAGTAGTAGTTGAGATAGGGATAAATTTATCCTGTACTAATTGACATGAGGATAAAGAGGATTTGTCATTAGACATTCAGTGTATAAATAACTAAAGCTCAATGGTCGCATGGTATACGCTCCTCTCGCAGAAAAAGGTGCTACGCGCAGATGACAACTGATTTCTCCTAGAGGATCTGCACCCTAGCTAGTTGCATTATCCATATGGACAGCATCGTATCTTCTTTATATTCTATCGTTGTACCAGTGTCGATTTGAAATGATCCAGTCTTATCCAATGGTGTAGATACACAGCGTTGTGTTGGTGAGGAATAGCTTGTCTTAAGATCTGAGATAACATTCAAAGTCACGATTATTGCTGTCGATTAGTGATGTCCAGGAACTGAAGAATTCCACCGGCACGGTGATACCTTCACCATGGCCAATGCCAACAAACTGCCCACTAGCTACAAATGGCTGGCTGGCGCTAGACATGACATATTCGTAAATTTGAACTCCTTCTTTGCCAAGAATGGATTCCATATTGCCAACATCTGCTGCTGCAACCATGCCTCGACCAAAAAAGTAAGTGCCAAGCTGGGTGAAAGCATCTTTGCTGATAGCTGCAGGTCGTTGGTCAGCAATCCACCAGGCTAAACCATATTGACGCGTGGTTTTGATGCCATCAATCATTTCGGCTGTCAGAGATTTCAGATCATCGCTGGGATTTTGCGGGATGAAACGATTAGCTTCATCAACATAGACAATCGCGTTGGAATACTGCTTTCTTTCAAAGTAGTAGCGTGCTCTTCGCCGGAATCGCCGGTAAAGAACGCCAAGAATAAAACGGTTAATATCTGCTTCAAAGCTGCCAATATCTAGAAAATAGATAGCGCCTTTTTGCAAGATACTATCAATCATGGAGTTGATATCCTGACCTTCCTGGAATCGTTTTAGCACCCTGTTAAACCGGTCGCGAATGCGGTTCATGCCAGCTTCCTGTTTGTCTATGGCGGCTTCAATACGTTGCTGGATGCCTGACTGACCATAGGCAAAGCGGATGCGGTCATTGAAGGCGGTGATGAATGTATCAACAGTGATGGCATTTGCACCTGACACAACCAGACGGTCTTTCTCATCTGTGAACAGGTTCAGTGCAGACTCGACAATTTCCATCTGCTTATCCTTGTTGCCGCTGATCAGCAGTTTGGGAATATCTTCAATAAACAGGAAGTCACGAAAATGATCGGCATCCTCCAGCTTCAGCTGGTCGATGTGCAGTGTCTCAACAGTGCGACCGTTAAGCTCTAGGAATTCTGCCAAATCAAGATCTTGATCGCCAGCACTGAGGAAATCTCCTTTTCCATCGGGAATAAATGCTCCCATATCAGGTATTGCCGTCAGTGTTGTCCCCAGCATTGTCTTAGCTGCATGGGTTTTGCCTGAACCGGAACGCCCGAAGAATCCGGCATGTCGGGCTTCACCCCATCCGTCCTTATTCTTTGGATTGAAACTCCGACAAATGAACGGCACTTGAATTTGTTCGCCCACAAGTGTTCCTCCATAGCGCAGGAAGTCGGCAGGTGCTGAGGCAAAACCGTTGAACACTTTTTGTGCCTTGCTATCTTTGGCAACCGTAGGATCATCTAGACTGACAATAGCTGTGCCGCTGGGAGGGTTCGCTCGCAGTGGAGCCGGTTTGTTATCCATCTGTTGTGCGATTGGTTTGGCGATGGCCTCCTCATAATCGCCGATATCCGATAAATGAGGAATGAAGCCCTGGCTGGCAATGACTGGCCCAAAGCTGGCATCTTCATGCACAGTGTTATGACGGTTTACAGACGTGATCTGGCACAATACTGTTACTGTTTGCGTTTTGCTCCTGTCTGGTTGGAAGCGAATAAAGCCGAGTTTTCCCAGCAGTTCGTTGCCTAGAGAGCTGGCACGAACAATCCCTTTGAACTGACGGTTACAGGGCTACCGGGAGCAGCGGGCCAGCGCCGATCCGCTGCTGGAGCCGGGCGCCTGGGAT